>JAGLDC010000060.1 GCA_023145965.1 bacterium
TGGCGCGCAATTTGCCCCAAGCAAATTTCGTGACAGCGAATGGGAAGGGATGGGATTTTTGCGGTCGAAAATCATGTAATCAAATATTCCTTAATGACCGTAGCAAAAATCGTGACAGCGCCTTATTTATTGAGAAATAGCCTTGTAAGTAATCATTTCAGCAAATCTACTAGCGCCCTCTTTCCCTCTCTGAATCTTGTAATCCAAATTTTTTATAGGGATACCAATTATGGCATCCCTATAACGAGTTACAATAAATAACTATTCAAGCGCCGAAAATTCCAAAGTCTATTTAGAAATAACTTCAACCTTGAGAATATTAACCGGCTTCTGAGGCCTGCCCATACGGGGGTCGGCCATGGGAACATTTGCAATCTTATCTACAACATCGATGCCCTTAACGACAGAACCAAAAACCGTATATTGGCCGTCGAGATGCGTTGCAGCCTGATGGCAAATGAAAAATTGGCTTCCACTAGAAGCTTTCTGAGGATTAGCCTGATCTCCGAGACGCGCTGTGGCTAATGCTCCTCTAACATGCTTAAGGTCGGTTATTTCAGCGGGAACTGTGTAGCCGGGACCTCCAGTGCCATCACCCTTGGGGTCGCCACCTTGAATCATGAAACCCTTTATAATACGATGAAAAGTTAAATCATCGTAAAAACCTTCATTCGTTAGTTTGAGGAAATTCTCTGTGGTCTTAGGAGCTTTGTCCGGCCTAAGTTCGATAACAATATCACCATAATCGGTTTTAAGTAATACCTGAGGTCTCGAAATCGCTTCTTCTGATTGTTTGTTTTCTGCCATTTTTTGGCTATCTCCTTTTTTAATCATTTCTCCGCTTTCTTTGCATCCTGTGAAAATAATCATCATGCAAAGGATTGCAAATAGAATGTTTTTTGTCATCTGTTTTCCTCCGTCCTATTTTTGGTTTGATAAATTTGGCGATGTTGCATTATATTTTTTTAATTTGGTTCTAGCCATTGCGACAACAGAATCATTTTCCGATACCTGGATTATCCATTCCCATACTCGTTTAGCATCAGTTAGCGAACTTCGGGCCTCGAGAATTAATGCTAAATCGTGAAGAATCGACTGGTCTTTAGTGCCTGAACAAATAAAAATCTCTGCTGTGTCCGGAAGAAGCCTCTGCAAGGCTATATCCGACCATCCCAGGCGAAGTGCAATCTTACCTATTTGCTCTCCAAGCTCACATTTGAAGCTATCTGCCGGGAGGGTATCAAAGACAGGATTAGCAAGTTTGAATCCCTCTTCGAATTCAGCCATGGAATAATAAACACGGGTAAGCCCCAAAAGCCCTTGCTGTCGATATTGTAAAGCTATGTTTTCGTTTTCGTAGATATTTTTCAACATAATTCGCGCTTCAGGAAGCCTTCCAAGTCCCTCGTAGCTTTGCGCAAGTTTAAGCTCACAAAGCGCAACCTGGTTTGTATCTAAAGCCGATTCAAGAACACTGTTATATATTTCGGTAGCCGATTCATAAGCACCGATAGAGTGAAAATAATCTCCTAACGATATCATCCCTCTAGCAGCTGTGGGATCGTTCTCAAATTCGCCCAGAAGCTGGCTTAATATCTCTTTTGCTGCCGTCGTATCACCCATACCGAGATAACAAAGCCCCATCCTGAAACTAGCCTCTACCCATAAGGAATCAGGTATATTCCGATGCCTCAGTCGATCAAAAGCGATAGCCCCTTTCTCGTAGTCTCCGACATTGCATAAGTAGCTCCCAATGTCGAGAAGCACCTCGCCAATGAGTGGAGAGTCGGGGTATTTCTCTAAGAATTTTTCGGAAACTTCGAGCGGATCAGAATAGATACCCGCATGGTATCTCGCTCTCTCTCCAAGTATTCGAACTTGGTCCGCTTTTTCGCGGGATATCGAGTATATATCGACTTGATCGGCAATGCTTATAAGCCTAAAATAATCGCCTCTCGCGAATAGAATCTTTGCATATTGGCTAACAATCTCCTCGGCAAGGGGATTTTTCCGATATCTTTCCATAAATTCTTGCGAGGTCTCAATTATCCTATCCGTATCACCAACAGCCTTGAAAGCGATAATAAGATCATAAAGGATATTATCGACAAGATCAGGGTTAGCGGCGCCGAGGAAGTCGTTAAGCTCCATAATAGCGCGTTTGGGGCGACCTTCGAGTAGGAAGGTTTCGGCATATGTTAACCTCGCCGATTGTGCAAATTCGTCCTCCTCACCAGCAAAAACAGAGGTAAAATAAATTCTTGAATCTTCGTAATTTCGAACTCTGAGATATGACCACCCAAGGCCCCAACTAGCCTCGCGGTCTCTTTTAGAGCAACAGGAATGCGTGATTTGATAAAAATCGATAGCTTTATCGTATTTACGGCGATTATAAGCACATTCGCCGGCGAAAAGGAAGCATTCACCAATCAAATCTTTATCCTCCGCCATCTCTGCAGCTTCGAGGAACTTCCCTTGCGCTGTATTAAACTCACCATCCTCCATAAAAAGATACGCAATACGCAAGAGAACATCGGCATATAAATCCGGTGAAAGTGCAGCCAGAAGGGCGCTATCACGAGCAGCATTAGTGGATTTGGTTTCGATCTCACCTAGAATCGACAAATAAGGAAGCCTTCCGACATATGGCGATTCGGGGAAACTGTTTTCAAGCTTCTGGAATCGCCGAATCGCGACTACATGGCGCCCCTCCATGAAATCGCCTGCGCCAAGCATAAACTGAGCCTCATCGGACCACCAATGAGCCGATTTTCTCGATGATAAATCATAAAATTCTAGTGCCTCGTAAAGATGGCTTCTGCAGTTTTTCCAATCCTCGTGCGAAAATGCAATCGATGCCATACGATATTTGATCTCACCGCTTAAAAGGCTACGAGGATATTTCTCTATAAGCCCTTCGAATGTATCTGTAGCTTTGTCTATCTGCCCAAGCCTTGTATATGACAATCCGAGGAAATAGCCCGACATGAGTTTCAATATCGTCTGGCTCGATTCATCGTCAGACAGTGCATCAAAGATGTCGATAGCAGAGTCATAGTCCCTTTCGGAAAAAAGCCATGCCCCCAACCAGAACCTCCCCCATGGCGGGCTTCGAACGCTGAACACCTCGCGGATTGTAGATTTATCGCCTGCCTCCTGAGCCATCTCGCCTATCCAGAATGCAGCCCAATCTGCCAATGGAGAACTTCCGAGAAGCGAGGAAATCGACTGATAATTTCGAAGCGCTCTTTCGTTCCAATCAGCGGACTGGAAGCTATATGCCCTTAGGAGGATATCCCTCGTATCGAGGCTATCGGGGTCAATTCGTGGAACAAAATAATGAACGGCTTGAGGTTCTTTGTCTAAAAGGCCCCTTGCCCAGAAATCTGAGAAGGGGCCTCGATCCGGCCTAAAGGAAAATAGATTTGTTGCGACAAGAAGACTAATAAGAACTGGTAGAACCGACCCCCTGCAAAGCAGGCGCATCCTCGTCATCTTTGTCCTTCTTCGGATAATATAATTGTGACAGTCCAATTCCAATCGTCGTCTCGCTTTTACCCCAATAACTAGCTTCTAAGGTTAGAACATAACCCTTGCCTATGTCTATGTCAAGCCCAAGAATGGGCTTGGGGTATTGCCCTGGATCATTAAAGAGGCCGGACATTTTAGTGAATGGCGTGCCCGAGCTTGCGGAATATGCCTTGCGATATTTTCTTCCTGTAAGATATGTCCATTTGATACCGAGATACGGAACTGTTCTTCCAAATTGCCAACTTCCGTAAAGACTCATATCGAATTGCTGAAAACGATACGAATCAACATAGTGGAGGACACCTCCACCGAAAATAACCTCGTCTGAACTCACTGTTGTGAGCCAATTGGCTATAGCATATAAACGCACCGGTTGCTTAGATATCCTTCGGCATCCGAAAGCGGGGTAATAATAGGCAAAATGCGTTTTAAGCCCCAAACCGAAAGCCAATTCTTGGCTTCCGTTAAAATCTGTGTAAACGCTTGAAATAGAAGGGAAATTGAGATCCGCCATTCCTAGAATTGCATTGGCTTCGACAAATCTAAATAAGCCGAGCGAAGGCTTCAGCAAAATTCTCTGGGAGTTAATTTTATAGTCGGGGCCAATTTCATAGCGGATCAACCACTTCTCGTAGTCGAATTCCACAGAAAAGCCGAACCTTTCATAGGGTGTTTCTTTGGTTGGGTTGCCGACCATTATTGCCATGCCGGAGCCAGCAACTAGGACAAGCAGGGCGAAATATAGAATTATTTTGCGTTGCATCGGTGTTCCTCCGGTCTATGGCTTAGTCTTTTCTTCCAACGACAGCAGTATCTGGGACAACAATTGTCGCCTTAGGGATATCCGAACTTTCATCAGGTGGCATCGGACGCCTTCGTGAAGAATAAGATATTGGCACGTTGATCGTTCCGCCGGTGCTAATTATTCTTGCCAAGATAACACCTGAGGCCGGCCAACTAGAATCCGCTGCTGCAGAAAGATCATAGGATGCTTCTCCAGTAATCCCTGTTGTGTGTGTAGCCGGGATCGAACCGAAGACATTTGCGCCGGTAACCTCTACATCCTCACCACAGATGGGATTACCCCATTGATCGACAATCTTAACGCTAATCGGGAAGGATGTTCCATAGGGAACACTCTCTGGTGATGTTATTGAAGAGGCTTCGGAGTTTGGAGTATCGTGCTTAAGATAAATTGTATCCTTCTCGCTGACACCACCGACGGTTGCAGTAACTTCGGCTAATCCACCTGTATCGGAACTACAATAATTATCAACGTTGACATTGCGCGCTGTATATCGGCCTATCGCATAACTTTCGTAGCACTCATTAGAAGTGAAAACTGGTGATTCGACTGTCCCCCAATTTGTAACTATCTGAACAACAGTGCTATCGCAAACCGGATGGCCGTTTTCGTCCCATACATCGACACGGACATCAGAGAAGCCCAGGGTATCGGCATAGGTCAGGCCCGGTAAAACAGTAATATCCACACTATCCGGTCTCCCACTGGAATAGAAGGCTACGGTATCGGTGCGCTCGCCCAACGTATCCCTTGTCTCTGCTATAATTTGGACGATTCCATCGTTTCTCGGTGTGGCGGAATACCATGTGGCAAAAGAGAACCCGCTATCATTGGTTGTCGATGAGGTTGTTATCGCGCCCTCCTCGGTTCTGAACCAAACGGCTGTTCCCGGCGCGACGGGATTTCCGTATTCATCCGTTATAATCGCCATCACGTCGTTAACAACACCGTCAACATCCCAGCCACGAACATTACAGTCATTTACTGAAACAGATACATAATAAGGTAGTCCGCTTCCAACAGTAATCCTCGGGGCGCGTGAGACGAATGTTCCGCCACCCGGCAATATAGCTGTAGCTTCCACTACAATAGAACCGGATTTATCACCTGAACGAAGAGTAACACTCGCTCTTCCGTTAATTGTGTAAACGGTATCGCTAAGCATTCCTCCACCGGGGATGAGTTCCGGGTTAATGCTTCCACCGCCCGGGAAATCGACAATACGGAAAACGACCTCGCTACTATCGCGAACGGGATTGTCATATTGGTCATAAATCACAGCCTCGAGGACAGATTGGTCAACCTCGCCTACTCCGCGAATATAGATGAAATCCCTGCTAACAGCAAGGTCTATAGTGTGTGGAGGTCCGGCGTAGAGGAGGAAGTCCTTACGCGCTGTTAGGGTGTTAACGCGTGCCGTGATGCCTGTAAGGCCTGCCTTTAACCCCGGCGCATAGGTTGTCTCATAATAACCAGTGTCATCCGTGGCAACCACAGGATCGGCAATGCTTCCCATACCCGCGCTATCGACTGAAATATATACGTAGGTTCCAAGTGCAACCGGATTTCCTATTGCATCCGTTATAAAGCCTGAGACTCTGCTTGTTCTGCCACTTCCAACTGTAGAAGTGTCAGGATTAACGTTAATTGTAATCTCATCGGCTGCTCCGGCGGAATAGGTTATTGTAACCTTGGCGGTTTCCGACTGGCACACGGCCCATATCGTATCGATACATGTTGTATCTGCGGCGACGAGAGTCGCTGTAGCCACTCCGCTTTCGAGGGAATCGAGAGGTGAAACAAGGCCAAATAGCGCAGTGAAACGAACTGAGACGCCATCGGACACAGGATTCCCAGATGCATCGGTAACTATTGCCCGAACAATCGCTGTAGAAACGCCATCTGCTGGAAGACCCCGTGGTGCAACGGAGAGAGCGATATTGGCTGCTGTTGTCGGTTGATAATAGATTGGAAGATAACCGGTAATGTCGCCGTCTGTAGCATTGAGGTATGTCGTTCCTATTCTGTTTGGCGCGGTGATCTTAAAGGATACTCTTCCAGAGTCGTTTGTTACGCCGATTAGTGGGACAACGGCACCCGTTTCCAATGTGAGGTTAATCGTAGCATCGGTAATACCGTTTGCGAAAGCATCTTCCACACGGACGAAGCCAGCAAGACTATCTTCGCCGTTAGCTGAAAGTTCGACATAGTTGATTTGGTCATAGCTTCCACCTGCCAATGTATCGAAACGAATAACAGCCACATTGCCCGGCTCGAAATAGACCGTGACAGTTTCCGAAGAGGCAATTGTGGTGCTATCGTTAATATCGCAATATGCATAGACCAGGGTGCTACCCACCTTTGTTGGAGCAAATAGGTTAATATTCGCATAACCGCTACTTGTAGTCGAGAAACTTGGATTTAGAAGAGCTAATATGCCATCCGGGGCGATTTGACCGAAGCGGACACCGGTGCCATCCGCTATTTCCATACCTGAAGAATCGGTAACGAATGCCGAGACTTCTGTGGAGGTAACACCATCGGCAGACAAGAATCTATCCATAACGGATACATGTAATTCGTTCACATCGGTAGGCTGAAGCTCCACCTGAGTGATACCTGCAGCACCCTCGCAGCTTGCGCGAATTATTGCCACTCCGGCGTAGCGCCCGGCACGGAAGGGAACATCGACTCTACCGAGGGTATCGGTAACATCCGCTGCCCAGATAGTGCCATAGGTTGAAGGATCGACATTGAAGTTTACAACGTAGCCTTCATCTACGTGGTTACTGGCCTGATCGAAAACCTCGCCAAAGATGCGCGTAGTATCAGTTTCATTTGCAATCAGCACGGTATCTGGCGCGGGATATAGTAGGATGTAATCGGGAGCACCCGATATAAAGCGCACTTCGACTGAATCTTCAATGCCTCCGCTACTCGCTATTAGAGTATCGTAACCGGTATCTGTATAAGCTCTTATACGCGCTGTTGCAATACCGCCTGATGTAGTCGCGAATATAGGTGTGACACTTCCTAAGTTGAGTCCGGTGAAGCGCACCGAGGTTCCATTGGAAACAGGGGATCCAAGAACATCGAGCACAACAACAGAAACATCGGCCGTGCTAGAACCATCGGCCACTAGGGTTGGCGGAATCACTGTCATAGAAATCTCGTAAACCTCTGTGGAAATGAACTCGATAAGTATGTTTCCCGAAGCAGAACCCGACGAAACAGCCACATTCGACCAACCACTTGTAGTCCCTGCGATGAGTCTAACTGTAATTTGACCTGTTGTATCGGTGTATGCTGTGGGAACAATAATCCCAAGAGAGGCGCTGAAATTCACCGCTACACCAGCTCCGACTGAATTACCGTATTGATCGAAAACGCTTACGGTTATCATCGAAGAATCGATGCCATTCGCTTCGATAATTGTGGTGTCGGCTGCTATATCGATAACCGCCGGAGGACCGGGAATAAAATCAACGTATTGCGTATCGACGGCCGTGCTGCCAGCATCGGCAACGACAACAATGGAATCTTGCGGCACAGTGCTGGATTTGAGTGTGCTTGTAGCTATGCCGCCGGAGGTGTAGGCCACGGCAGGATTAATTATGCCGTTTCCTGTGTTGAATCGGACTATCGAGCCATCGGAAACAGGAAGTCCTTCATCATCGAAGACGACAGCCGTCAGCGCTGCTGTTTCGGTTCCATCGGCAATGAGAACCGGCGGATCGACGACAAGCACCAGCGACTCAGCAGTGAGAGGTATGAAGTTGATAGTTGCATAATTAGTCGCACTACCGCAGGTTGCTGAGAGACTCGCGATGCCGTATTCGGTGCCAGAAACCACAACGGCGTGGGCGAGGCCGGTATCAGCCGGCCAATTATAACCGGTAGCACTAACAGGAGTTACGAAGCCTTTATTGATGGTAAAATCGACTGTAAGGCCGTTTGCGACTGGATTGCCATAAGCGTCCCTAACACGAACGATTATGCTCTGAGTATCCGCACCGTCGGCTATCATATCTGTAGGTATTGGGTCGAAGTCTAGGATCGATGGTGGCCCTGCCACGAATTCGACATCGACAGTGTCCTTGAGTGAGTCCGTTACAGTTGCAATCACAGAATTCATTCCAACGATCACACCTGCCGTAAGAGTAGCGCGTGCTTGTCCGCCATCGGTATATGCTGTGCGCGGGCTTACTACACCACTACCGATAACATCGAAGAACACAGGCGTGCCATCTGAGACGGGTCGCGAGGTCCCAGCTGTATCGAGAACAGTAACTGTGATATTGCTCGTGCTGGTTCCATCGGCGTTGATTCTTATAGGATTGGCAACAATATCGACGAAGTTCGCCTCGATTTCGACAAAGTCGATGACCTTGCTCCCAACAGCATCGCCTGAACGTGCGGTTAGCAGAGCGGGGCCGGTCTCGGTGCTGGAAATAAATGTTCTAGCTCTTCCGGAATCATCTTCGACCACAGTCGGTGTAATAACCTCGCCGCGTGTTGTCTCCCATGTAACGCCGGTGCCAATATTCACCGGATTTCTGAATTCATCCATAACGATGACTGCCTGTTGCCAACCGCTGCCATCTGCGGGAAGGCTATCCGGCGAGAGCGGATCAAATTCGATGACTGCCGGTTCGCCCGGCTCATAGACTACTGATACAGTATCGCTAACCGAAACGCCGACATTCGCTGTAATACTATCTCTTCCGACATCAAGCGGAGCGATAAGCGTGGCTGTAGCCAATCCGCCTATAGTAAAGGTCACTCGTGGATTGATTATTCCGTTAGGTTCTGTATTCACATGGTCGAAATCGACGCGGGTTCCATCGGAAACTGGCATGCCTTCGGTATCGAAAACATAGGCTGTAATGTCGGCTGAACTTGTTCCATTACCGGGCATCCTCGCTGGAACTATATTGAGAACAATTTCATCGGCAACGAGTTCTTGGAAGCGAACCTGAATAAAGTCTATCGCATCGCCGCTGCGAACCGTAATAAGCGCCTCACCCGGTGTTGTTCCTGCTGTAAGACGCGTAGTGGCATAGCCTTCGGTATTAGTGAAGGCCGAAGCGCCTATTGTTCCAAGTGTTGTTGTAAAGCTAACGGCGCTTCCGGGTGTAACCGGATTTGAGTAGCGGTCAAAGACCGAGCACGCGACAGCGGCATTGGAGGAGCCATCGGCGGAAATGACGCTATCTACCGAGTCAACCAAAAAAGCGACGAGTCTCGAGGGCGGTCCAGGCAGGAGTTGAACCGAAACCTTCCCGGAATCTGTATCGGCTCTTCCCCAAATATCTAACTCACCGGCCAGCGTGTCCGAGCGCAGATAAATAGTCGCAATACCTGAATCGGTATATGCTACGGAGGGTTCCACATTACCCAAGCTATCAGGATCGACCCAGAATTCCACTCTAGTATTATTTGAGACAAGGTGGCCACCGGCAGAATAAACATAAGCTTGAATTTCCGTGCGATTGATACCATTCGCCAACATCTCGGTGGAATCAGCGAATAGCACCACGCTATTAACAGTCGTAGGGGCCATGTTGACTTGATGATAACCGGCAGCTGAACCGCAATGTGCTTGAATAACAGCGTCTCCGGGTTCTATATCAGATGTGAGTAAAGCGCGAGCAATCCCCGAAGTATCGGTGATGGCCGACTCTTCTATGATGCCACGGTTAGTAGAGAAGTTTACTGTCTCACCGGCGCGCATGCGGTTTCCGTATTGATCGAGGACACGGGCGAATATAAGAAGGTCATCCATACCATCGGCATCGATTGTATCGAGGGGAGCATGTGTAGAATCGCCCCAAACCTCTATAGTTGCTGCCGGGCCGGGAATCAGGAGAATACGCACGCTATCCGATCTAATTACAGACGGAGATACTGTTGTATCCTCGAATTCCCCGATAATCCATGCCTCACCGGTGCCAACATCTGTGCTGGAGGTAAAGGTGGTCAAGCAGTTCCCGCCGAGAGTTTGTTTCGGAGAAATAACTACACCACTAGCCACCGGGTTAGCGCGGAACGAAATCATAGTTCCGTCGGAGACGGGACTTCCGTCGTCATCGAATACCTGGCATGTAATTATTGACTGTTCCATACCATCGGCAACCAGCTGCACCGGGTTGGCTGTGAGCAACAAGGTTCCAACATTGCTCTCACGAAGTTCGATCTCTGTGAGTTCAAATACGCCGGAGCTTTGCGCCCAAACACGTGCGATTCCGGGATCTGTGCCGGCAGTGAGAATTGTATATGCATCGCCAGCGGAATTAGTAAAGGTATTGGAAGGCGATATAGCGCCAAGGTCCGTGCCAAATTGGACGGCTTCGCCGGAAAGCAGCCTATTCCCAAAATCGTCGAGGAGAGTGGCTACTACGCGGGTTTGGTCTCTACCGTTGGCGGCAATGATGTTGGTATCCGGTTCGAGTTCGATGGATGCAAGATCGCCGGGTATAAGATCGATAAAGCCCTGGTCACCGTGACCAGAACCATCGCCGGCTGAAATCCAAACGCGTCCGCGTTGTGTTCCCGTGCGGAATGCAGTTGTTGCAATGCCGGTTGTAGTATAAGCAATCTGTGGTATAAGTGAACCAAGCGTATCTGAAGGACTCAGCAGTGTATCGCCCAGGGTATCCGGCCACGAGGCAAAATAGACCGATGTGCCATCGGATACGGGATTCCCAAAAGTATCGAGAACAGTGGCTCTGCACGTTGTCTCGGAGTAACCATCGGCTTGTATTATCCTATCCTCGATAGTCAATGAAATTGTTAGAGCCAAGGTTCCGCCAAAACGGACATTCGTTTCACCGCGAGCAGTGCCGGAACGCGCCACGATCCTTGCCATTCCAGCATCGAAACCACTGCGAAGGTTTATAATTACGATACCATCGCTGTTAGTCTCATCGGAGGTCGGGAAAATCTCTCCGAGAGATGTGGTCAGAGTAACAGTAACTCCCCCACGCACCGCGTTTCGATATCTATCAAACACCGCTACACTACAAATCGTTGTGCTGAAGCTATCGGCTGGGATTGAATCCGGATTAGCCCAAACGGCAATACTATCTGGTTCGCCGGGGATAAGATAGCAAAGCGCTGTATCGGCAATATATGTTGTAGATGTATCGCCCACATAGGCGACAATATTGCAATTTACAGCACGAGTGGATGCGGTGAAAGTTGCTGAAATGCGACCGCTATCTGTATAGACAATGGTCGGCGAGACGAAGCCTATATCACCTAATGAATCTGGGATTGTGAATAGGCGCACCGGTGTGCCATCCGATATGGGATTGCCTGCAGAGTTACGCACCATTCCGCTCACAATAGCTGAGGAAAGGCCATCTGCGACAAGCGTGTTAGGATCGATTGAAACGATAATAGTGGCATCGTCGAGGCTATCGGGGGTGAAATCGACGCGGCCTATACCGGTGGCATCACCTGAAGTGGCGGTGATAAGTGCCGTTCCCGGTGTAATACCGCTACGAAGTTGAGTTATCGCTACACCCGTGGTATCATCCACGGTGCCGGTTACTGCGAGGGTATCGATGGAACCGAGGGTTGTAGAATAATTAACGAGATACCCGCCATCGACACGATTTCCTACGGCATCATACACATAGGTTCTAATTTCGGAGCGTTCTTCGCCATCCGCAGTGATTGCTGGGGGCACAGGTATAATATCTATGGATTGTGGAGACCCTGAAACAAAGTGGATAACCACGGAATCGGAGACATAGCCACTATCGCCTTCGGTGCCGATATATGCAACTATGGTTGCAGTATCGATTTCGGTTGAACTACGAAGACTAGAAATCGCAACACCAGCGTTGGTGTAAGCCACACCGGGATAGACGAAGCCGACATCGGTTTTAAAGAATATTGGTGTCGAGTCGGAAACCGCCATCCCCAGATCGTCGAGAGCAATAGCTCTCAATTCCGAGCTTGAAATGCCATCTGCAGTTAAAGTCATGCTATCGGCAAACAGGTCGATAGAAGCAACATCGAGGGGAATAAGGCGAAGAATTTTTGTTCCAACTGGCCCGGCGGTTGTAGTAACGGTGATAACAGCGGTTCCGGCGTTGGTTCCTGCAAGGAAGCGGAAATTGGTCGATTCATCGAGAATAGTATAACCAAATGATGGAATAATCGACCCAAGTGTTGGATCGGGCGATATAGTAATATCCATCCTATTGCCGGATTCGACTGGATTGCCGTATCTATCGTAAACGAATACCCTAATAATACAGGAATCTCTGCCATCGGCGATGAGAATATCCCGCACGGTAGAGCCTGTGTCGGAATCGTAAGCCTCGACTACTATTGTAAAAGGATCCCCCGGAGTAAATTGGACCTCGACGGTGTCATAGAGGAAGTTTGTGGAGTCAACCGCAACAGAACAGATAACTGAAGCTATACCGGTTTGAGTTTCCGAATAGAGGGCAACTGTGGCCTCTCCAACAGAAGTCGTTGCGATGTCGTCTATTGTTCCAAAATCGGCACCGGTGCCATCAACCGACCGGAAATCGACGCGAGTGCCATCACGAACAGGTTGTCCCAGTATATTGAGGACTCTAGCTGTTATAGTAGAAAAGGTTTCGCCATCGGCGGCTATTCTTCGAGGATCAGCACGGAGAGTGAGGTATTCTGGCGGTGCGGCTTCAAAGCGAACCTGCGCAACTCCAACGCGCCCACCGGCTGTAACATCCACACGAGCTATCGAGGGCGCATCCGGGGCAGTTAGTATGGCTTGAGCCGAACCAGAACCATCGGTGAAGGTATTTGTCGGTTGGATAGTGCCCGCCGAAGTCGCGAGATTAACGGTTATGCCTGAGCTGAGCGGATTACCGTATCTATCGAATAATTGAGCGTGAACGACTGTGTATGCCTCGCCATCGGCTGGAAGAACTGTATCTTCAGCCCAAACAGATATACTGTCCACCTCACCCGGAATTAGGTCGAGGAAAGTATTATCACATATCGAAGTGATTGTATCGACTGTGCAACACGCTTGAATCCAAACTCTGCCTGTGCTATCGCTGCTGAATATCTGAATCGCGGCTTCGCCATCGGTTGTGAATGCTATAATGGGTGAAAGTGAGACAAGCTGGGTATCTTCAGGTGCACCTGCAATTGTATCTACTGAGAAATAAACCGGAGTGCCATTGGTAACCGGGCTTCCAAGGCTATCTGTAATCACGGCGCGCGCAAAAGTAAACGACCTACCATCTGCGACAAGTTCACTGGTGTCGGTGGTCAGGCTAACATAAGCAACCTCGGCGTTGGTGAGAGTTATATATGTTTCGCCCCATGCATCACCGGAGTTAGCACGAACACGCGCCTCACCGGGTATTCTTCCGGATGTAAATTCTGCTACTACAAGGCCTTCGGAATTAGTTACATCTAAAATGGGATCGACAGTTCCGCGAGTAACCTCGAATCGGACTGTATCACCCGATCCAACCGAGTTACCAAACCTGTCGAAGACAAGCACCGAACAGATACTTGTCGAGAAACTGTCGGCGGGGATCGAGGTCGGCGTCGCCCAAATCGAGCACATATCCGCCGAGCCGGGGATAAGATCGATAATAACGCTGTCGATTGCGGAGGCATTGGCCCTCGCGATAATATAGGCCGAACCTATACTGTCTTTCGAGTTAAAGGTTGTTCGGAAGGCTCCGCTATCTGTATATGCAGTGCTTGGAGTGATGAAGCCCATAGAGAGAGGATGCACCTCGAAGGAAACGGGCGAACCATCGGAAACAGGCATACCGTCGCCATCGACGACCTGACCGGTAATCTCGGCGGTCGAGCGACCATCTGCAACAACCTCGCCGGGATCGACATAGACATAGAGGTCCTGAGCGACTGTGTTATAGAAAGTGACTGTAGCTTGGGCTAAAGCCTCACCGGTATTCGCCCAAATGATAGCCGTTCCGGGGGTGGTGCCGGCGTATAGGTTAACCGATGTTACGCCAGAGCTATCGGTAAAGTTAGCCGTGTCGATCTCTCCGAGTGACGTTGTGAATCTAACTTTTATTCCCGTTCGGACATGGTTGCCATATTCATCTTTAACGATGACAGTGACCGGCGTGAAAGTATCGCCATCGGCTGGGATATCGTAAGGCGCGGGTGTAAATTCAATAATCGCTGGCTCCCCGGGGATAAATTCAATATTGGTGGTGCCTGTTACGCTATCGCCGGCATCACCGGTGATGGTGGCGAGACAAACTGTGGTGCCAGAACGAAGCGTCGTGGTGGCCTCACCCGATATGGTATAAGCCACTCCGGGGAAGATGAATCCGGAATCTGTGCTAAAGCGGACGGGCGTATTATCCGGCACGCCGACGCCCATAGAGTCTAAAACAATAGCGCGAATGGTTGTCGTGGTGATTCCATCGGCAACGATGCGAACATCATCAGAGGAAAGGAATATCTCACTAGCTATTATCGGAGAGAAATTCAGCTCGGTGTAATCGGTGAAGCCGCCTGCGGTGCCCATAATAGTTGTGTGACCCGAGACATCGGAATATATTTCCACCGAGACATTGCCGGTGCTGTCGGTATAGCCACGGTCGAACACGAAAGTTCCAAGCGGCGAGGCCGAGAAGATAACGAGTTCGCCGATAATCGGATTACCATATTCATCGTAAACATAAGCCCAGATTGTGGCGCGCGATTCGCCATCGGCGAATATAACAGTATCCGCCGAATCAACTTCAACATCGATGCCCGCCGGTTCCCCTGCGATAAAATCTACAATAGCGCTATCCCTAAGACCGAAAACCTCTCCGAATACCATTGCCTTGGTTGTGTAAGTAGGCGAGCGCCACCAAATCCTCGCATCGCCAGAGAGGGTAGTAGCAAAAGGTGTCATTGGAAGGCTATCTGTGCCAATTGCGCCCGTGGAATCCATTATTCTATTCTGGAAATTCACTAGAATTCCATCCGAGACAGGCATGGCCGAAGAATCCATAACCATAGCGATTATTTCGCAAGAGTCCACACCATTGGCCGTAACACGGTTAGGTGTTGCCGAAATAGCAATAAAGGCAGCCGTCGTCTCGACTTGCTCGATATAAATCCATGCATTCGCGAGGTCGATATTAGCATCAATCCTCACCTGTCCGACATAATCGCTGGCAGAGTATTCTGTGGTAGCTTCACCGAGAGAATCAGTGATAACCGGCGATATTATAGAACCTTCACTCGATGCAAATTCCACTTGCCTCCCGGCTCCAAGTGGATTACCATACTCATCGGTGCAGGTAGCTGTAATCGTGCTTCGCGCGCGCGGATCCGCGATAAGAGTATCCGGATCTGCTTCGAGAGAAATATAATGCGCCACACCGGCATCGAAGCGGATAAGGAGCGTATCAGCAATCCTTCCGGAATCTGCGGAGGCGACGACAGTGTCGATACCTGCATCCGAGCCGCTGATCAAAATCGTATTCACAAATCCGCCAACGGTGAATTCAAAAATACTCGAGAAGCCGCCGAGACGGCTTGCAAAATCGATGCGCGTGCCATCGGAAACAGGGCGGCCTACTCCATCTACACAGTAAGCTGTGAGGCCGAGGCCGGAGCCATCAATCGACATGTGGGTACTATCGGCAGTGAGAATCAATGTATGGGCTTCAGAGCCGATAAGCTCGATATTCATCGCAGCAACAGGCGCAAAACCCGATGAAGCTTGAATACGCGCGGTGCCAATAATTACATCTGAGGTAAATGTGGTTGTAGCAATTCCCAGAGTATCGGTGGTAGTAGGTGAAACAATGGAGCCTAGGTCGGTCGAGAATTCGACTATCTCGCCCTCCTCGGCTTCATTCCCATAAGCATCAAAGCATTCGGCTGTAACAGATGTAGTGCTGAAGCCATCTGCGGGGAGAGTATCATCAACCGAACTAAGAACAATGTTCGCAACCGCGCCGGGGAGAATGCGGACCGTTTTAGTATCGGCGATGGCACCGACAGTAGCTATCAAAATGCAACTGCCAACTGTAGTATTCGGCCTGAATTCGGCGGTGGCCTCTCCGCCGATTGTAACCGGGCTTGATGGGACAACCGTAGCGAGACTGTCCGGTTCAACCGAAAAATCTACATGCGTGCCATCGGTAATTGGGTCGCCGAGAGTGTCATAGACATTGGCCGTAACGTTCATCACACTGCCGATATGAATTCTCGCGCTGTCCGTCGAGAGAATGACCTCGCCCGCATCGGCTCCGATGAGCCAAATGCGAACGTTCTCGCTAACGGTGGGATATAGCGAAAGTTTCGCGTTGAGGACGGCCTCGCCCGAAGTGTAAAAGCTTCTGAATGTAGTGTGTGCCTGACTGCTGTCGCTGTCGTCTGTCCAGTCGGTGAGTGTGACCGGTGCGCCGAAAATCTCACTTCCGGCGGCCATCTCGAATTCGACAAGGAAACCCGAACCGACACGGTTCGAGTGCGCATCGAACACGGATGCTGTAATCGTGCTAGTGCTAGAGCTATCGGCGGGGATGATGTCAGGAAAAGCATCGAGAGCAATGCGTGCAGGAACATCTGGAACGAAAACTATTTTCATGCTATCCGTCGCCCATGTGCTATCGCTCGTCGCGACGCTAACGTAAACCCATGTGCTTCCGATAGTTGTTGGAGCAATAAGATTGATGCGCGCGGTTCCATCCGAAAAAGGTGTTCCGGTGAGAACGGTGAAACTATCGGCCATAGGCGCGAGTGTCGCTGTTTCGATTACACCGCGAACTACTGTATCCCTTTTTATTCTGGCGCGTGAGGAGTTTTTGTGCCCTATTTCGCCTTTTTGTCTATCGAGCTTAGTTTCTTTTGCTGAAAAAAGTGCCGCGCGCGATTCCGCAGGAAGAAAGGTCCCCATACCGGTGCGAAAGATAACCTCCGTGCCATCGGAACATGGGCGGTCTTCATCGTCGGTAATATAAGCAGTAATCAAGACGCTGTCAGCGCCATTAGCAACCGCAGAATCGACATCCATGAGAAGGCGAATCTCATCAGGAAGAATAGGATAGAAGTAAATGTCACCACTACCGGGGGTAGCTCCAGGAACTGTCGCAAGAACATTGTGCCAACCAACCGAGCGTGAGCTTGTAAGCTCGGTTTGCGCGCGACCGGAGACATCGGTGTTGCTGGAAACCGGATTAACCGTGCCTTCCTCAGGCTCGAATGATATAAGATGGCCTGCAAGAATGGGATTGTGATAAAGGTCCGATGCGAAAGCAAATACCCTACATGTATCTTCGCCATCGGCGAGAATGCTATCTTTGCTGAATGTAACACTATCTATTTGGTTGGGATCTCCCGGGAGGAAAGGAATATACAAAGAGTCTAGCGCTGAATATACCGAATCCCCAAGAATAGAATCGTAAACCGTAAACCATGCCTTAATTTCGCAGGTGTCCGCGAGGGTTCCGGTAGTAATCGTTACCGAGGCAAAGCCGTCTTCTGTAAGCGCCTGGCGTGTGTCCATGGCTTCGAATAAATATTTACTACGCCCACGCATAGCCCTTGCCCCGGAGAGCGTTCCGAGACTGCTGGAAAAGTCGAGACGAACGCCATCGGTAACGGGATTATAAAATGTATCGAGAACCTCGGCAGTAACAGTCGCACTGCTGAGGCCATCGGCTATAAGTTGATTGGGCGATGCTGTAAGATTAATGTATTTGGGTATTGTGCTAGTGAAAAGCACTTCCGTGAAGCCCGAAACACCTTCACAAGTCGCCGTAATATGAGCATAACCCGAAATTACACCGCTTGTAAGAACAGTGTAGGCTGTGCCGCTGGAGTCCGTTACTGCAGATGGAGGATAAATATCGCCTTTATCGGTTGCAAAGGTTACATTCCAGCCAGAGGAAACAGGATTACTATACTCATCGTAAATGGTAGCTTCGATTCGAGTTGTGTCAAAACCATCTGCATTGATCGGGCTTCTTCCCGAAGTAACTACAATCGTCATCGGATCGCCCGCTACGAAGCGGACATCGATAGTATCCGCTATAACACCGGTGGTTCCAACATCCGCAGAGGCAATACACTCGACTGAGCCTGCGCTTGTGCTACTTCGAAGCTTAACATGGGCATAACCGCCATCAGTAACAGAAATGAAAGCCCCCGGGCGGCTTCGTAGGTTAATTCCCGAAGAAATGCTCATTAATTCGCCACCGAGCGCTTTTTTTGGATTGGCGGCTTTAGCTGGTGTATATGGAAGCAGCGTCCCATAAGCAGAAGTGAATGTAATAGGGGTGCCATCGGGTGCCGGGGTGCCAGTTACACCAACCGTAACATAAGCCGAAAGTAAAAGTTCGGAGAGGCCATCGGCGGGAATAGACATCGGTTCGGCACGAAGATTGATAAAATCGATGTCTGGAATGTCTAGAACCCAAATTGTATCACGCGCAGACACAGTGTCATAAATACCATAAACAGTGGCATCAATGATGATTATTCGGCTAGTGTTCGGCGCAGTTAAATGCGCCGTTGCTTTGCCATCAACTCCAGTAAGGGCGTAGTTATCGACCTCCATAAAAAGATCACCAGGGTTGCCAGCAATAAAATTAAACCTTACCTGATGGTTTTCGAGTGGTGAATAGGTTCCATCGAGGACTCGCGCTTCAAAATCTACGCGGCTACTTCCATCAGCATAAACGGTATCCGGACTAGACGTCAAGAATAAATAGACTGGATCAATAAAATTCGTTGGAAGAAGATCGATTGTGATTCGTTTAGTCCTGACCATCTCAGCAGTTACCTTAGCTGTTATAGTCGCCGTGCGCCTGCTAGAATCGGCAAAGGAAATAAATGTGGTCGTCGCAATACCTGAATCGTCGGTTATCACTCGAACATTCTCGATAGTATCCGTATCGGTGGAAAACTCGACAACAACATCCTTTAAAGGATCACCAGAATTGGCCCCTACAATAAGAGCTTTAACCTCTGTCTGGTTGCCTGAAACCATAATTGGATATACGGCCCATAGTGAATCGATCTTATAATCCGTTTCAACCTGAAAACCGAAGTTACCGGATTTCCCGCAACCATTAGCAAAAAATAATATAACAGGAATTAGGCATAAAATAAACAAAAGGCTGGCTCGATGTAATTTTACTCCGACCATTTTGACTCCTCGCCCTGATATTAAATGTAAACTATCTAACTATATCTCATGTAATTATATTAAATCTCTTGAAGTGATTTGTCAAGACTAAACTGCTTCTTTATGTCTTTTAATAAAATGTCAAAATATCACAATTTTCTCATCAAAAATATAACTGAAAACTAATCCAGTAAATTATAGGTAAAATAGAGTCCTAAACAACTTGAACGATAAAGAAATACGCGCGGAAAAAGAAAAAACGCTGGCGCGAGCGGTGAAGGGCGGCTCAGGGGGATTTTTGCGCAAGATAATCGAAGTGTTAGCACAAAGTCGCGGAATAGCAAAAATCGTGACAGCGTTGCGTGGAAAAAGCAAATAGAAAAAGTGGTCTGCAAAAAACTCTTGATACCACTCTAAAGCGGAGCAATTAAACAAAGAAAAGAGGTTCTCGCTAATAGCAAAAAGTTGATTCTTCGGATTTGATATATGTTATTTAAGCTGAAGACAAAACAAGCAGTATATGCCGCCCTTATTTCAAAAAACCAGACGCAGCGTGTCTCTAAAAATGCCCTTCGCTCCAAAGCCCTCTTTAAAATGGGCGAGGCCGAAATTTGCCTCCATATTCAGGGTGTAAGTTCCAAAATCGAACCACTCGAAACCACGCTCAATGCACCAACAGAATATCTCCCAAAATAGCAGATTCAGCGGCCTATATTTTTGCGCCGATTCGAGATGGCTAATATAAAACGCAATAACAGCACGCTCGTTAACTTCCCACAGATTTACACCAGCTACAGGGATACCTTCAACAAAGGCGGTCATCTGGTGGATTTTATCGGGAAAACGACTTTTCAGGTCGAGGAGTTCTTCGAGAGAATGTGTGGGTCTAACATTGTGACGGGCGCCGAGGTTGGCTTCGAGAATCGAGTAAAAAGGCGGGATATCGGCATCGAGATCGACAGTCACTCCAAGCTTCTCGGCTTTACGGGTAGAGGTCCGAGCCTCGGGGCGGAAACGCGCAAAGGAGGCATCCTTTGATGGGCCAAGACGAAGCACGGCAGTTAACTCACGCTTCACAAAAAAAGCGCCTTTCTTCATTAAAGCAAAATCCACATGCTCCTCGGGCATTGCGTGATAAATGGTGGGAACGCGGGTGAATTCAACGCCCTCATATCCCTTGCGCTTTGCCCAATCTAACCATAAATCTACCATGCGATGCGCGGCTTTGACTCCAACACTCGGAAGAACCGCTATCCCTCCAAAACTGGCGCCGGGGTGGCTCACATGGATAAGTTTGCCATCACGGACACGGTCGGCGGCGGGTAACACGCCGAGCCACTTCCCGCGATCCTCGAAAATGAGATGTTTCGCTGGAAACCTGTCAGCGGGATGGTATTCGAGGAATTGCTGCAAATGATACATTGTACCGTTGTTCGTTCTCGGAACAAAATTCTCCCATTTTTCGCGTAATTGGGGAATATATTCAATAATTTTCATAAATTTGACCTCAATAACGCAATTTTCCCACGCGCAGTACCGCGTGAAGAAGGTGCTGCCAGGATGTATATCCCGCTTGCGACCGGTTTGCCGGCATCGTTTCTGCCATTCCACTCGATGGCAGCTGTGGGTCCTTTATCCAAACTCGAAAGAGTCCTCACCAACAAGCCTTCGGAGGAATATATATGTAAATCGGCATCTGACGGGACCCCTGATATAGTTGCCATGTTCGTTGCAGAACCATCCCAAACAAAGGGATTGGGAAATGCGAGTAAATCCTTAAGCTCGCCATCCTCGCCTCCGAAACCAGTAGATAAAACTCCAATCGCCCCCTCCCCTAAAAACCATACATCACCATTCGAGGGATTGACTTTCACAGAATAAAGATAGTCGGTCGGAAGGTCTGTCATTTCCTCGAAATCAGCGTTGTTGCTGGCTCGGGATTTAATTGCATGCCATGTGGTGTCTGAATTCCGATACATAGCCGCACCATCGTCAGTGGCTATCCATACATTGTTCCAGGGATCGATATCCACATCGGCGACTCCGAGAGAGACATGTTCAGGGAGAAAACCGTTAATCACTGTTCCAAGAGAAGGATCGATGTTCGCAACGCCACCATCGGCGGCAACCCATGCTTTTCCATTATCCTCGAGAGCGATTTGATAAACCGAAGAACTCGGCAAGTAATTTGAATACACGTAAATATTATCGTCGGCGGTGTTCCCAATATCTGGACCGAGGGATATTTCCGCAATACCCTCATCTTTAAGAACAAGCCAAACTCGTGTCTCATCTACAGCAATCCCGTGAATATTGTTCGTCGAGATGCCGGAAGAACCGCTATAATACGAGACTATCGGTGCGTCGAGACCAATATTGGGATCGAAGGCAGCAACAGCGAGACCATTCGAAGCAGCGTAATTTGTTACCCACAACAAAGACCGATAAGGGTCATAGGTCAAAGCCCTACAAACCACAACATCAGGCGCGCCGGCAATACCTCTAAGAACGCTGTTTGTTTCGTTGAACACCTGCCAATTCCCATTATTATCATAACAAAAAATGCCTTTTCCGTTAGTGCCGATCCAAAGCGCATTATTGCCATCAACAGTTAAAGAATATGAAGAAAACACACCTGTTTCAATAATATCGAGAAGCGAGTCATCGGTCGTAATCGTCCAATCCGTAAAAGCATCCCATTGGTTATTTTGCCAGTGCATTACTCCTAGATTCTTTGCCACAAGCCACACATCGCCATCGGGACCAAAGGTTAAATCAGAATATCCTGTTCCCCACGGCGTATTAGGGTGAATAGCGCGTATTGTATCGTTTTGCAGAACACCAAAACCGACCTCCAACCCGACATAAAGCTCGCCATCTATTGAAGTAGCACCATGGACCGCCCAGTGCTCATCCAAGCGAATTACATCGAAGTTTTCCATCGACCGGCTAATGTAAAGCCCAGAACCTCCAGAGACATAAAAATCATCGTTGTAATAGAAAAAATTATCTATCATTCGATAATTCATATATTCATCTGCTACCGTATCGATAATCTCACCGTTAGTCCAAAATATCGAGGGCTGATCTGCAGCTCGTTCGAGAGCAAACCATGCGCCTCCAGAATCCGCAAAGATTCCTGTAACCGAACGATTGGTGAAAAGGTTTTGCCATTCATCTGGAGTGAATAGGTTGCTTTCGAGATTTCCATATGCGAGGCCGTCTTCAGTTGCGGCCCATATGAGACTGCCTTCCGATGAGACTGCCACAACAGGCAAATTTCTATCGAACTCGCCAAGTTTGGTGTAGTTTTCGGCTATCTCCACAGGATTCGAGCCTGAAAGAATATTGAGCTTAGAAACACCGGAAGTGGTCGCGGTATAAAGATGTTCGCCTATTGAAATTAGGCCATTGCAACTAATATTAGAGCGTTTCAGATCGGAATTGGTTTTAAAGCGAATACCTTCGAGGCACCCTATGGAACCATTTGCACCGGCATAAAACAATCTCCCGTTGTAAAGAGCCAGACCAGTGATATTCAAGTCCCCGAGTCCATCGAGATTGGTAAGTATATCGGATATTCCAGTCGAAGGACTATATCTAACCATACCCCCTTTTGTTCCAACGAAGACCTGTCCATCGAGAGAGGCTATGCAATTGGAGTAATGAGCATCGGCAAAAATTTGCCACGAACCAGCTACCTCTCCAAAAACCATACTTGCTAATAGAATTAAAACAGAAAAATATTTCATACTACTTTAGACAAAAGAGCCATCAATGCCAGAAGAAGCGGAGTAGCAAAAAGACTGCCATAACCTACCCATTCGCCGGTTTTGGTAAAAAAGGTTTTTTTATGCACGATTGGTAATTCCTCGATAAGAACTCCCTTTACATGTAACGGAAGAGAAGATTTGAAGCGCCCATTTTCATCGACGAAGAGAGAGATTCCTGTTTGGGCACAACGTGCAATACCGAGGCGGTTTTCAACGGCACGGAAGCGGGAGAAATTTGCATGTTGATATGGCCCTGGCGTGAAGCCAAACCAGTCATCGTTTGTTATATTGATAAGAAACTGTGCCCCTTCTTTTGCAAAACCCAGAGAGGACCTACTAAACGCGGATTCAAAACAGATGGGAGTGCCAAATTTAAAGCTGTCGAACTGGAAAGTAGTGTATTCTTCTCCGCGCGCGAAGTGGCTTCCGCCGACATCCAAATCTCGAAACACTGGGAAATACTCTTGAAAAGGTATCTGTTCGCTCATAGGCACAAGTTCCATTTTATGGTAGGATTCGCTGACTTTCATTGGCTCGATAAGAACAGAAGCGTTATAATAGTGCGTGCTTCTGCGTCCCGGATCAAAATCGAGTGTGCCGGTGAGTATCGGTGCGCCTGCACGATCCGATGCCTTTTGCAAAAGGCCGACCAGGGCGGGATAGCTTCGGTGATAATGCGCAGTAGCAGTTTCGGGAAGCACAATTAAATCGACCCTTTCGGGGAGGGAGTCTATCATGTGCACATAATGATGGATATTAGCCCTACGAAAGCCGGGTTCCCACTTTTGCTCGGCTGAAATATTGCCCTGCATAAGCGCTATCTTTATTGTTTCGGATGGCGGTGGTTGTTTGAGTCTATAGAGACCGTAGGCCAGCGGCAGGGCAAAGGTCAATATTAATGCAAGAAGCAAAAGCCCTCGTCTTTTGCGCATGATCGAAAAAGCGAATATCATTGCATTTATGGCGACTATCCAGAAGCTTATTCCGAGGTGTCCGAAAATATCGGCCATCTGTATCAAGACTGTGTAATTGCCCTGAGTGTATGCTAAGTCCATCCATGGAAAACCGAGTCTCCCATAACCACGAATGAATTCCATCGCTACCCATAGTATGGGGGATACGGCCAGAGCAAGGGCTTTGTTTCGGCGCTCAAAAAATGAATAGGCTAACGCAAAAAGTGCATTATACAATGACAATATCGTAACTGCCGCTACCATGCCCGCAAAGGTTGGTAACGCGATCCAGTAAAGTGATAGAATGTTGGATGTGAAACCCCATAGATAGCCGAGAGCAAAGGATGAAAAATATCGTTTGCCGTGCAATACCATAAAAAGGGGAACTAAGCAGAAATAGGACAGAAAGGTGGGAAAAAGCGGTGGTTGTGCCGAAGAGAGTAAAACTCCTCCGGATAGCGCAAGTATCAGGTCTTTCCACCCCGCTGCTGTTCTTGTGGTTTTAGTCAATTTACTCCGTCAATTTTAATCGATCTTTCACCGGAGACAATCTCGCCACAAGACACAGCGAAAATCTCCGAGGATTCGCATAAAGCAAGCGCTTTATTTTGCATATCCGCTGTTAACACTATCACAAACCCGGCACCCATATTGAAAACATCATACATTTCGGAAATAGGCACCTCGCCGGCATGTCTTATAAGTTCGAAGATAGGCGGAATCGATATTTGAGACACATCGACGATGGCCCGGCAGTTTTTCGGCAAAACACGCACGAGGTTTCCGGGGATACCTCCACCGGTGATATGCGCCATCCCGCTTATATTTATCCCTTTATCGATTAAAGATTTAACCGGCTTGAGATAACTGGGATGAACTGCAAGCAGTGCCTCCCCCACAGAAATACCTTTCAAAATATCCGGCCTGTCATCGAGGGCATATGCACTTGAATCGATTAAGATTTTTCGCGCAAGCGAATAACCATTTGTTTGAAGGCCGTTGCTCTGAAGGGCAATAAGCTTATCCCCCGGGCGGATAGCGCTACCATCGACGAGGCTTTGTTTGCTAGCGCTTCCCACAATAAATCCGACAAGATCGAAGTCGCCGGAGGAGTATATTCCGGGCATCTGTGCTGTCTCACCACCGATAAGAGCGAGCCCATTGGCGGAACACGCGATAGAAAGCCCCTCGACTATCTCGGCGATACGCTCTATTGGCAAATCACAATGGCCAATATAATCCAGGAAAAAAAGAGGGGTCGCGTTGAGGGTTAGAAGGTCGTTGACACAGTGGTTTACAAGGTCTTGGCCAACCGTATTATATTTTTTGGAAGCCGTGGCAACCTTGAGTTTTGTTCCAACGCCATCGGCAGAAGACAGAAGTAAATTTTCGGAGCCTTCAGGGAAGCGGAAAATACCTCCGAATGCTCCTATATCAGAAACCACGCCTTTAGTAAAGGTTTTTTTTGCAAGGGCGGCGATTTTTTTCTTTGCATTATCTGCTGCGGTCAGGTCAACGCCTGCGGCTTTGTATAATTCTCCCTTTTTCACGCTAATTTTACTCCATTTATTACAAGTTCAAATTTTGCTCCGAGATATGATGCGGCCATTTTGCACGAGTCCATTCGTTTAAGGAATATTTCGAAATACTCCATTACCGAAGACACTTTAGGATCGATGAGAATCTCGATGCCGATGGTTTTGCCGTCATCTTTTGTATAGAGATCGCTTTTTACTGCGGCGAAATTTACGCGGTCGTGTATGTCGCCGATAACATCACCAGACTCGCGAACGCGAGTAGTGTGGACATCGGATTTATCGGCAAGTATAAGGGCGGCGGATATATCAGACACTGCCTCGCCTTGCCCCTCGTGATGATTGCCTATAGCGGCTATTATTACATGTATTTCGTCGATGGGCATACCAAATCTTAAGAGAACCGGTTTTGCGAGAATAGCGCCGAAGGGTGCATGTTGACGACGGTTAATAACATTGCCAATGTCGTGCAGATGCGCGGCAATAGAGACGAGTTCAACATCGCGCTCTTTTTTTCCAAGGGACATAAGAAGATTGCTCGCCCTGTCGGCCACGACGGAGATATGGCGATTCCCGTGCTCGGTGTAACCTATAGCCTCGAGGTTGCGATCGGCAGCTTGTATAAGGCTTTCGACTTCAGGATCATCTTTGATTTTTTCGAGAGTTACAATATTCATTTATTTCCAATCGGTTGAATTTGAGAATTTAAAAATATGTAGAAAAATATCTACTGTCAAGAGATTTGAAAAGGCAAATAGGATGATATAATATAAATAACGAATCATCTAAAGAATAAATAACCTTGACATTTTAAGATGCAAGATTTAATTTATTAAAGATATATTAGGTACGAATAGCTATAAAAGCAAAACTTGAACAGGAGGAAATATGCGGAACAAAGCTTTATTGTTTGCCGCGTTAGCGATTGCGCTTGCGATCACAGCCTTTGGACAGGAATGGGAGATTCCATTCCAGGTATATACAAACCCCGATTCAGCGAGAGTGCTTGTCGCAAAGACAAGTATTTATGGTTCAGAACTTTACGACTCCACTGTTGTAGTTGGCGTCGATTCGTTTACTATCGATAAAGCTGCTCCACCTGCACCTCCGTCGGGCTTGAGCGTCTTTTTTCCGTTGGACGATCCTACTTATTTTTTCATCGACAGACTTATGATCGACGGTCGTAGTTCCGCCATCGATACCCTGATATGGACAATCCAATGGGGCGGCGCAACTGCTATGGATATAGTTACTGTAGAATGGGATCCTGCCGGTATTCCAGCGGATGCGGAATTACTTATCGACACAACTTTCCTTACTTCGACAGTCGATTGGTCTTCGGCTCAGAACATGTCCTTGGTTTCATCTGTTATGGGCAATGGCATGCTTAACAAGGTTCAGATGCGCTTCACACGCGTTGTTCCCGATGTCGATACTCTTCCACCCTATTTCACGAATTGGAACCCAGCCGATGGCGCGATCGATGTTCCTGAAACTACGACCACGCTCTCTGTGGATATTATCGACGCGATGTCTCCTATCGATGAGAGCAGTATCACACTCGATGTGGCCGGTTTTTCTGTTCCGAGCATGTTCCTCGATATTAGCGATATTTCCGGCGGAAAAAGAGTCACGGCCAGCACTGGCGGTATGATTTCACTCCCGCCCGGTTCGACAATCGTATGCATAGCTTGTGCAGCGGACAGTATTGGGAACGATGCTTGTGATACCGCGAATTTCACTATTCATGACACGGTTACGACAATCTGGTGTGTTGAGGGAACTGTTTCTGTCGGCGGAGAATCTGATCTTTCTGGATCGATTGTTATTGTTGGTGCATATCACGACTCAACGGACGCCTCTGGCTACTATCATGTTTGCGCGCCGGAGAATTCATATATACTGTATGTTCTCAGCTTCGATGGTCGAAATGACTCTCTCGATATAGACCTCGACAGTGACCAGACACATAATTTCAGCTTCCCGGCTATAATAGGCAGCATTTCGGGAACGGTGTTTCTAGATGGAGCCTCTGATCATTCCGGAACGGTAGTTGCCGAGCTCGTCTCCGGTTTTACAACTACCACGGATGTTGCTGGTGATTATATGCTGGATGATTGCGAAATCGGAACTGTAAGAGTAAGTGCTTCCCACTCAGGTTATGAAACAAAGGTCGATACCTTTGATCTAACGAGTGACACAACCGGTATCGATTTCCTTCTTTTCCCGGTAACAATGGACTACGATATTACCGGAACGATAACACTAGAGGGCATGACAATCCATAGTGCGACAAATGTTAACCTCAGCGATGGCCTCTCCTACGATGAGGACCGCACCACCAATGGCGCGGGTTATTTCGCGTTCAACGATGTTCCAGAGGGTGGATACACTCTCACTGCCACACACACGGATTTCGAGAGTTGGGATACTACAATTACTGTGAATTCTGATCTCGATATTAACAGGGAACTCGCGGAAGCACCTTCGGTTTATTACAATCCTCCCAGTAACCTTCAATCGACGACAAGGCCTTGCTGGCCGGGCGCTTTCAATCTGATAACCTGGGATCCGCCAATGATGGCCGACACAGTTAAGCTCGCTCATTGTAGCGCTCGCGGTTATGGTGACACACGCTGGGGCGGCTTCTCTATGTATTACGGCTACGGCTGGGCTGGTGGCGGTTATGCTATGCCCTTTGTCGCGCCTCGTTCCGGCATGACCTTATCCAAAATCCGCATGGCGATGCATCCATCTTCTTATGGCGTTAATTCACTCATCGGGATATGGGAGGAAGACCCTGATTCCGGTGGTCCTGGCGATATTATCTGGAGTTCGACAGTTGCGTTGAACGACACATCCGATGGTTGGGTTTACATAGATGTGCCCGCTGGAATCTTAGTAGGAACTGATTTGTTCTTTGTTGGCTGGAATGATCCCACCGACACGGATGTTCTTTATGTCATGTATGATTATACCTCACCGGATACGCTAGCGTGGGTTCATAACGCTTATGACAGCTCCTGGAGCTGGGAAGGCGATAATGTGAACATGGCCGATGGTGACTTTGCTGTCGAGTGCTATGTTAGTGGTGGTGCGCGTTCGCACGGTGAACTCAGCAATATGGAAATGATTGAAGCGCTTCAAAGCAGTAAAGTAAGCCATCCGGACAGAGCTAAAGCGCTTGCGGATTTCCATCCTAAGTCGCTCGATGGTCCGAATGTCGATCTTTTTTCGGTTACTTCAGTAACACCTAGATTGAGACCCTCGGAGCTTCCGAACGAATACCTTCTTTACCGTCACACTTCTCCGTTCACCGACACAACCGTTGCCGAATTTGTAACTTCCCTACCGGATACCTCACCGTATTATCTAGATATGGACGATATCGATGATGTTACCTATTATTATGGCATAGTTGCAGTTTATCCTACAGGAGTGAGTGAAGTTTCGGTGCTTGGCAAGGGTTACAATCGCAACCCACCGGCGGGAACGAATGTGCTTCTTATCGACTGGTGCGGCGGCCCGCAGCTCGATACGCTCGGTTGGGAATGGGATTCATCCGATTCGCTTGTTGCCCTTCTTGGAAATGCCGGATTCACCGGCGATTCGCTGTTGATCACCGGTGAGCAAGAGAGGCTATATGGCTACTTCTTCACAGAGGACGACACTACTCTCTATGATCTTATTGTAATTACCTGGTCGCCTCTGAGCTCGAGCGGTTGGCTCGGCCCGAGGATGCGCGGCCCCGAATGGCGCAAACTTGACGATTATCTTCGTTGCGGCGGCAATCTTTTCATCGAGGGCGCCGATGCTATGGAGATGCTTTCTGGAGATGGCTACGCAACAAACCAATACGATTCACTTTATTCGCAGTTTGGTGTTAGCTTCCTCGATGGCGGAAGCGCGAGTTTAGATACCGGTAATGTTCGCCAGTTGACCGGCAATCCAACCTTATTCAGTTTAGCGGATACTGTAGATTATTCACTCGCAACCATCTCAGATTTCGGCCTCGATGAATTCGAGCACCAGATGGGAAGCGGCGCAACGACGGTTCTTTGGTCGCAGCTTATTAGCCCGATTCCTCATGCCACCAATGGAAGAGGTGTCTGGATGAACGCGGCGTCCTACAAGACTTACGTGCAAAGCCCGTATTTCGGCGCTGTTATCGACATCCCGACCGTAGGCAGTAACGAGATTTTATTCGACGAGCTGCTCGACGGTTTCGGTGTCAATCCTGCAGTTCCTGAGAAGAAGGCATCGCTCCCCGGCGAGATGACGCTTTACGCGAATGTTCCTAACCCGTTCAACGCGACGACGGAGGTCTTCTTCAACGTCACGAGAACTGGCGAATTCGACCTGTCCATCTTCGATATGATGGGCAAAAAGGTCACCGATCTCGCAACCGGTGTAATGCCCGCAGGAATGCACAGAGTTATCTGGGACGGCAGAGATGCTATTGGCAACGATGCTGAGTCCGGTATTTATTTCTATCGACTTAAGGGCGATGCCGGCGAAATCACTAAGAGAATGATTCTTCTCAAATAGTGCTTTTGAGGGGGGCTTTATGCCCCCCTCTGTATCTAGGGGTGCACGGTTGTGCGCCCCTACGGAATCTAGATATTATTTTTGAAATGTTTTTTTTCGTTTTTGATTTTATGTAGTTCTTTAATTTTGGTTATATGAGAGCTATCTGTTTTTTCGGTTGTATCTCTATAGCTTAAGACATTGTTTGATTTTAAAACCCTTAAGAAGGGGGCAAAATGGGAAATTTGACGAAAGTGATCGCACTCACTATCCTCGTTTTCGGTTTAGCAACATTCGCCGAACCGTGGACGACGACGCTCACTCTCGATGACGGAACCCGCACGCTCGAACTTACCTTTGGGCGTATAGACGGAGCCTTGGATCTTCTAGGAGACGAGGATGTCGTTCTTGCAATTCCGCCACCTTCCGGTTCTTATGCCTGGTTCGAGATTGACGACCCGATTAATCCGTATATCACAATGTTATATACTGATATTCGTCAGGATAATGGGGACAGCGCGCTTTGGGTAACTCACATCTTTTCACTAGAAACCTCTATTTCTGTGGAATGGAATTCGGCTGCTTTGCCAGCTGGTGATTTCTTTATCGGCGCACATTATCCGACCGAGGATGTCGATACATGGGTTAATATGAAGACTATTGACACTCTGGATATTACACCGGGGATAATTCTGGATATAGTCCACCAACCAAGCGGCTATTATCCCGAAGACGAACCTGTTTTCTCTAACTGGTATCCTTACGACGGTGCTACTGGCGTCTCTGTAACCAGCGATATCCGTTTCGATGTTACAGATGTAGGTAGCGGAATCGATCCGTCGAGCATCACCATGGAGGTTCACGGTGTCGAAGTAACGGATGATATTGCACTTACGCCTATAGAAGACGGTTATAGGGTTTCATATGAACCGGATTTACCGCTTCCCGGTGAAAGCTGGATATCGGTTATTGTAACGGCCTCTGATAACGCACATGAACCTCATGTTGCCGATGCCGTTATTGCATATCACACTGGTTATTCAATTTTGCCTGTTCAATGGGAAGTTCCACTCAATGTTTATAACATAGATGGCGAAGATACTCAGTTCGTAGATATTTCTTTCGGTGCGGATCCTTTAGCTACTGCCGGATTCAATATGGGATACGACATGGTTTTCCCGATGGCTCCTCCTTCAGTATTCTATGCTTTTTTTCCGCTCACTGATCCTGATTACTCTCTTTATAGGATGCTTACTCGCGATATTCGCTCTTCGGATTTATTCTTCGATGAGTGGATTGTTTATTTTGGTAACACAGATGATGTATTAGGCATTGTATGGGATGAGGCAGATATTCCAACCGACAAAAACGCCTTTATTGCTATAACATTCCCCTCGATATATCCAACCGATGGCGAATGGCAGGACATGCGCGATATTGATTTTGTCGAGTTTGGTCCCGGACGGCAGGCCTGGGTAAAGGTTCTCAGTCCCAGCGGTGACACTCTTGCACCTCGGGTCGTATATACCGATCCTGCCGACGGTGAAACAGGTGTTGCGGTTTCGTCAGAAATACACGCAAAAATATTGGATATTGGTAGCGGTGTTGATCCTACTTCGATTTGGATGATCGTCGATGGAGTGGATGTTACAATGAGTCTTTTAGTTTCTTCATCGAGCGGAACAACGATGGTTCGCTACATCCCGCCTATGGATTTCGATCCTCTAGAAACGATTGAGGTTACAATTGGCGTCGATGACCTTGCCGATCCTGCCAATCATACGGAATACAATTGGGATTTCGTTACCGGATATTTCCTCACTCCCGAATGGATGGAATCATTATTTGTCTGGACTGACGAGCCGGGAGAGCTTCTCCACCACTTCACGCTTTATTTTGGTGGCGATACGGAAGGAACAGACTTATTTGATTATGGACTCGATCAACAACAACCACCAGCTCCTCCGGGCGATACACCCTATGGTTTTTTCCATATCGATGACCCGCTATGGGGTCAGCTTGCGCGTGACATCCGCGATTCTGAGGATGATGATATCATGTGGGTCGGCATGATGATGCGTATCCCGGTTGATGATGAAATAGACAATTGGATTAGCTGGAATTCCGATTACCTTCCAGAGGACGGTAGCTTCCAATGTGCTTGGTGGCTCACAGGCGACACTGTTTGGCAAAATATGCGCCTCATCAACAGAATCGATATCGAGACACCGGGAGTTCTTTTAATTCACTTCAATAGAGGTGTTCCGCCCACGTATTGCTTAGCCGGCACGGTTTCTACCGCTGATGGCGGTCCAATCGGGGGTGCGACAATTTGGATATCTGAAGAGCTGAACACGACTTCAGATGTCGACGGTTATTATCAAATTTGTGAAATAGAGGGTGGCGAATGGGGAATCTTTACCAGCATCGAAGGATATTATCCAGACAGTGCCTGGTTCACGTTCGCTGATAATATTGAATATAATCCGGTTCTTTTGCCGATGCCACCGCCATTAGCAACGGTTAGCGGTTATATCACCTGTGAAGATGCCGGTTCTTCTGAGGATGCTATGGTTATCCTCGGCTCGGATACAACCTATGCCGATACTGAGGGTTATTACGAATTCCTTGAAATTCCTATGGGTGACTACACCATGCATGTTTCCCTGGAATATTATATTCCGCAAACGCGCGAGATAACTGTCGATGATATTGTCATCGAGGAAGATTTCCTCTTATTGCGTCAAATTGGGAATATTGTGGGTGTGATAACACTTTCTGATGATCCACCGAACCTATCCGGAACGATGGTCGAGCTGACCGGAACGACTTTCGATGCTGTTTATACGAATTCCGACGGCGAGTATCTTATCTCTGATGTGCCCTACGGCGACTACGATATTAGAATTAGCAGAATAAGTTATATCACACTGGATACCAACTTAGCGCATCTCTCTTTAGAAGATACATTGAACGCAGAACTTGAATACGAGTTTATTCTGCCGCCACCTCAAGAGCTCACTGGCAGAGCGACGTATGACACCCGGATTATCCTAAGCTGGGAAGAACCAGAGCCCAGCACTGCAACACTTCAAGGATATAATATCTACCGGCAGATTCCGTTCTCTGACGACTCGATAGTTGGATATGTTCCCGATCCATATACCGAATTTGTGGAATGGGATCTTATAAACTATCTACCTTATACTTATTCGGTCACAGCAGTCTATGACGAGGGAGAAAGTGAACCGGAAGGCCCGACAACAGTCTGGCTTAACCCCGAAACAACCTCCGCAGATATTCTTATATGGGATTACGACAATGGTGCTATGCTTGCAAATCAAGGCGAGACCGACGAAGGCGAATTCCTTCGCCAAAGGGTCGAGTTATGGGGAGACATGGAAGTCGAGGTGACTGGACAGGATGAGAACCTTGGTGACCGCGATCTATTTGCATATCGTGCTATCATCCTAATTACAGGTGTAGATGACGCAACGGATGCTATTCCTAACAATTCGAGTATAAACGCGATATCGCGCTATATTGCTGCGGGTGGCAGAATCTATTGTGAAGGCGCCGACTTTGGATATGATTTTGGCAGAGATGCAAGCCCTCCGAACAGAAAAAAACTTTTCTTGTTCTTTGGTGCTACTTATATTGCCGATGGTTATACCCACGATGATGGCAATGTGATGTCTCTTCTCGGCGAGGACACATCGTTCTTCACTGAGGGAGTTGTTAATATCGGTTATGACTATCAGAGTAATGCTGACCAGCGCATAGATGAGTGGGATACCACCGAAACAGCTGAAGGTGTAACCTGGGCTATGTTCTCACAGTCAGATCCTGCGCCGTTAATGAGCAATCTTCGTATGCTATATCGCGAGATGCATGCATGGAGGTCTGTGCTATCCAGCGTCTATATCGGTGCGATGAACGACGGCCCTGCGCCTTCGGGACGCCAGCATGTGATCGCCGCTATTCTGAACTTCCTTCTCGGAACGGATTACATTTTGGTGCAGGAGTCCAAGGATATATTGCCGGAGAAGCTTGCGCTTTCGGCCAGTCCAAATCCATTTAATGCTGTCTGTAAATTCTCAATCGAGGTTGACGCACCGGGGAATTTGGACCTAAGCATTATCGACATCACCGGAAGACCCGTTGCTAGGCTTTCCGAAGGATGGGCTGCGGCCGGATTCTACAGCACCACCTGGGATGGAACCGATGATTCTGGAGTTACTTCGCCCAGTGGCGTGTATTTTGCAGTGCTCAAGTGCGGAGATAAAGTCGCAAAGACTCGGGTAACTTTGGTTAAGTAGAGATAATGTAATGTTTGTGTCGAGAACGGGCGAGTCGAACTGGCTTGCCCGTTCTGCTTCACAATTTTCGAGAAAGTATCAATAATTGCTTGACATTCACTCAAATCGACATTAATTAGCGGACTACTTTGAATATAAGTTGTATCATAGGTCTCGGCAATCCGGGTAAGCGTTATGTCGATACGCGGCATAACGTTGGCTTCATGGTTTTAGATGAAATCGCGCGGCGTTATTCGAAGAAGTTTTCCGCCGGTAGCGGAGATTATTTCATCGTCGAGGCGTCTCGAAGGTTCCCGGTCGTGCTCATCAAGCCAACCACGTTTATGAACCTTTCGGGTATTGCGGCGAGGCATATTATGAAGAAAAAAGAGCTTGTAGCGGATGAAATCCTCGTCGTCCACGACGATTTAGATTTGCAGTTCGGTCGCTTGAGATTACGAACCGCCGGTTCGTCCGGCGGCCACAACGGGCTGGGGGATATTATTATGCGCCTCGGTGTCGATACGATTCCCCGTCTTAGAATCGGGATTGGAGATAAACCGGAGCGTGTCGAGGGCGCGGATTATGTTCTGAGTAATTTTAACTCGAACGAGAAGAAAGAACTTCCGTTTGTTATAGCAACTGCCGCCGATGCCCTCGAGCTTGCTGTTTCCGAGGATTTCGAAGCGGCAATGAACGAATTTAACAAAAAAAAAGAAATTTAGATTTAGTGCCGAGAAGGAGGTCTAACGATGCTTTACGTGCCGATAATAGGTGTTGTTGGAATTATTGCCGCAGGGATAATTTATCTTTACGTTATTAAACGCCCCCCCGGAAACGATAAGATGATAGAGATCGCCGAGATGATTCATAACGGGGCACTTGTGTTTCTTAAGAGAGAATATTCTACACTTCTCGTTTTCGTAATTGCGGTTTTCGCACTTATCGCCATCTTTCTGAAAAACGAATATGTAGCTAACCTCGGGATTTATACCGCGATAGCTTTCCTCGCCGGCGCCGGATGCAGTATGCTCGCCGGTTTTTTAGGAATGTCCGCCGCGACAAAAGCCAATGTGCGGACCTCGTGGGCCGCTAAATCTTTGGGACAGGGACCCGCGCTTCGCGTGGCGTTTTTCGGCGGAAGTGTCATGGGTTTGTCGGTCGCTTCCCTCGGTCTAATCGGCGTCGGGATTCTGTTTATGATTTTTTCTAAGGATTCCGCCGCATCGGCTATAATTAACGGTTTTGCCATGGGCGCTAGCTCGATCGCGCTTTTCGCGCGTGTCGGCGGAGGGATTTTCACTAAAACCGCCGATATCGGCGCTGACCTAGTCGGCAAGGTCGAGGAGAATATACCCGAAGACGATCCGCGTAATCCGGCAACTATTGCGGATAATGTCGGCGACAATGTCGGCGATGTGGCGGGCATGGGCGCGGATATTTTCGAAAGCTATGTTGGCGCAATAATCGCAACTATTTCAATTGCCGCTACTGCAACACTGACATCTTCCAATCCTGTAGTTAGGGAGATTGTCGGCAATCGCATCGGATACATGGGTTTTCCGCTGACTGTTGTTTCGATTGGGCTGTTGGCGAGTATAATCGGCATCCTTTTTTTAAGAGCATTAGAACGAATCTCGCCGGCATCTGCTTTGCGTTTGACAACATATATTGCTAACATCTTGCTTTTTGGAGGAACCGCGTTGGCGGTGCACCTTCTTCATATTCATTTCAATGTTTTTTGGTCGATGGTTGTAGGTTCGCTGGTGGGAATCTCAATCGGATTAATCGCCGAATACTACACCAGTAAAAAGCCAATCATCAGAATTGCTCAGTCCAGTGAAACAGGCGCAGCTACGAATATTATAAACGGTTTAGCTTATGGCATGGAATCGACCATGCTTCCGATAATCGCCATTTGCATCGCAATTTATGCAAGTTATCATCTTTCAGGGCTTTATGGAATTGGCATTGCTGCAGTCGGGATGTTGGCGACTGTCGGTATTACAATGAGTGTAGATGCATACGGCCCTATCGCCGACAATGCAGGAGGAATCACACAAATGAGCGGCCTTGGGCCAAAGGTTCGCAAGATAACTGACGAACTCGATTCTCTAGGAAATACAACTGCTGCTATGGGCAAGGGTTTCGCCATAGGTAGCGCGGCATTAACAGCTCTCGCCCTATTTTCGGCCTACACCCAAGCGGCAGGCTTATCATCGATAGACATCACAAAGCCGCTTGTCGTTATCGGGTTGCTTTTAGGTGGTGGAATACCTTTTCTTTTCGCCAGTTTGACTCTTAGAAGCGTGGGAAAAGCCGCATTCGAGATGGTTAAAGAGGTTCGCAGGCAATTTAAGGAAATAACCGGGCTTAGAGAGGGCAATGCAAAGCCCGATGTTCGCCGCTGTATAGATATTTCAACACGCGCAGCGCTCAAGGAAATGATAATTCCCGGCTTGATGGCTATTTTGACTCCAGTCATTGCTGGTTTTCTTTTAGGTGCAGAGGCGTTAGGTGGGATGTTGGCCGGTGCCACGCTTTCAGGTGTTTTGCTCGCCCTTTTTATGGCTAATTCCGGGGGTGCCTGGGATAATGCAAAAAAATATATAGAAGCGGGTAACTTTGGAGGCAAAGGCTCTGAAGCCCACGCAGCAGCTGTGGTCGGGGATACGGTCGGAGATCCATTTAAAGACACCTCGGGGCCATCAATGAATATTCTTATCAAGCTTATGAGCGTGGTGAGCCTCGTGCTTGCGCCACTGCTTTTAAGATAATTACGCTTTCATATAAATTCGGTTTGGACTCCGCTCCCCCGATATTTAGTGATAGCGAAATATTGCTTCGGAAAACACTTGTAAAATATTTTTTAATATTTATACTTGGGTTTTTGTAAAATCAAATGGACGGTATGGAACTCCCCATGCCCCATCTACGGGTGGTCCAAGTTCAAAGGAGACAAATGGAGAATCAAAAAACTTACGAGATGGCTACAATCTTCAGGCCAGAACTGGAAGAGACGGGTTTCGACCCGCTCATCGATATTGTCGAGAATATTATTCTCTCGGCTGGCGGAGAGATGATCGCCAAGGATATTTGGGGTATGCGAGAATTAGCCTATACCATCAAAAAAATAACGAGCGGGTATTACGTTTTCTACTATTTCAACGCAGAACCGGCCGCTCCTCACAAGATCCGCGACGCCATTATGTTGAATGAAAATATTCTTCGACACATGATCGTCGTCAGCGAATACATGCCGGAACATCTCAAGAAAGGAGACGGCGATGGGGAAGCGTAAACCTAGAAGAACGATGAGATTCACGGTGCGCAGGAGAACATGTCTATTCTGCGATGAACCAGATATCATCATTGATTACAAGAACACGGATATTATCAAGAAGTATCTTTCTGACCGCGGAAAGATTGTTGCTCGCAGGGTCAATGGAAACTGCGCTAAACATCAACGCCAACTTGCAAGAGTGATCAAAAGGGCGCGCTTTATTGCGCTTGCACCCTTTAAGATCGACATATACCGGTAGGAGGCAATAATGAAAGTTATTCTCACTGAAGATGTCAGAAGCCTCGGAAATGCCGGCGATGTCGTCAATGTTGCCGATGGTTATGCCCGCAATTTTCTGATTCCAAAAAATTTAGTGGTTTCGGCTACTAAGAACAATCTCACTAAAGTCGAGCATATAAAAACTGCTCGTTCTAATCGTGAAGTAAAACGCAAACGCACGCTTTCTTTGCTTGCGGAGAAACTCGATGGTTTTAGCGTAGATATTCCTGTTCAAGTCGGTGAAGACGACCGAGTTTTCGGTGCGGTTACCACCCTCATGATCGCTGATGCCTTACGGGCTAAGGGATTTAATATCGAGCGCAAAACGATACAGCTAGAAGATCCAATTAAGCAACTCGGCGTATATAATGTCGAGGTTAAGTTGCATGCAGAGGTTCGCCCACAGATACGGGTTTGGGTAGTCAGCGCCTAATGACTATATGAATAACCCGTTATTCTGGAGGTTATTTCTAGCCCACGTGGCCGCAGACTTCGCCCTCCAGCCCGACGCACTTATTAAGGCCAAGCGGAAGGTTTGGGGGATAGTGATTCACGCCTGCATTTTCGCCTTGGCGATGGCTATAACGATGCGGGATTATTTAGACTCACGCTCGATTCTTATTGCTTTATTATCGCTTGCGGTTTTTCATTTCGCTGTGGATCTGGGCAAGAAAAAACTCCAGCAACTTATGGGAAGAGAGTCATTGTGGCTACTCTTAGGAGATCAAGCGCTTCATGTTGCCTCGGTTTTGCTCGTTTCGTATATTTTCCGATTTCGGGTGATAACTGATCAGTCGGCCTTTGCGCCTTTATCTCTTGCTATAATAGCAGTTTGGGCCGGAGTAATAATTTTCGAAACAGCTAAAGCAGAGATTACTGGAAGCTATTTAAAGCCTTTTTCAACACTCGGTTCGCAAAGAGGTAATTTAACGCTAGTAGAAAGCGGTGTTCTTTTTGCCATAGGGCTTCAGACCGGATGGTTCTTGCTTGGTTTGCTCGTTCTTATCCCGCGTATCGTTGGCTGGTTCAAAGGCAAAAAGGTTGGTGTGATACCTTATTGTTGGGCATTTGCGTTTATTCTAGGCATAATTTCAAGGTTTATGGTGCTTAAAGGATGAAACTTCTCATTATTGACAGCCTTGCAATCGACGCCAAATCTAATGATATGGTAATAGTTTTGCGCGTCGAGGATAACGACGAGATACTACCTATCTGGATAGGCAACATCGAAGCGCTTTCGATAGCACTTTCCTTATCTAATACAAAGCCACTACGCCCACTCTCTCATGACCTTATTGTCAACATCTCGCGCGGTTTTGAGGCGGAGATACAACGTGTTGTCATAACAGCTCTTATCGAAAATACATACTACGCTTTGGTCTATTTCCAAAGGGAAAAGGACCTTATCGTTGTGGATTCGCGTCCGTCTGATGCTATAGCACTTGCATTGAGAGTGGGTGCACCTATCTTTTTAAAGGATGAAATCCCCACAGTCAGTGCCGATTTGGAAAATGAAGAGAGGCGTAAACTCGAGCTTCGATTAAAGCGAATAGATCCTAAGCAAATCGTAGGAGGGTAGATGATCAAGGAGTTTGAAGGGAAAAAGCCGGACTTCGAAAATAGCGCTTTCCTAGCGGAAAATGCCACTTTGATAGGTAATGTTCAGCTTGCCACAGATTCGAGTGTTTGGTTTGGCGCTGTCCTTAGGGCTGATCTTAACTCTATTATTGTCGGGAAGAGATCGAACATTCAGGACTTATGTGTTATTCATGTTGATACGGACAAGCCTGTGGTTATCGGTGAGGATGTTACTATCGGCCATTCGGCTACAATTCACGGAAGCACTCTGGAGGACAGATGTCTCATCGGCATGGGAGCTGTGATATTAGATGGTGCAACAATAGGCACAGGCGCTATCGTTGCGGCAAATTCGCTAGTCCCTCCGGGTAGAAAGGTGCCGCCAAAAACCCTTGTTGCAGGAATTCCTGCTAAAACCTTGCGAGAACTTACAGATAAAGATTACGAGGACCTTAAACATCATGCGGAGAGCTATGTCGAACTTGCTAAAAGACATGCATAAGGTTTTTATATTACTTGCGTTAATCTCAACGAGCGCAGTTTTTGGGTGGGTCGATCCTCAATTCGTTGAAGGCTCATTTAAGTCTGCACTCGAAGTATTCCGAGGGGGCGATTATCAATCTTCCCACAAAAAATTTACTTCGCTTTTGATGGATTCCAGAGGCACCGAGCATTATTCGATGACCAAATTTATGGTGGCTTTGAGTTCCTATCGTGATGGCAACTGGGAGGCTTCTGCTCGGGAGTTTGGAGATTATGTTAGGAGTTTTCCTGAATATCCAATCTCAGCAACTGCAAGATTATATCAGGGCAATGCATATTTCTTCATGGATGATTACATCAATGCCACCGAGGTGTATCTTGCCTCAGCGAAATTAGCTGGGGATGATATGCCGAAGGTTGCTGCGAATGCAATGCAATCTTCTTCGAACCTTCTATGGGGTTACCTCACAGATGATCAGATTATGCTTCTTGCTGCACGTCTGGAAGGATCTTCTGGACAAATCGTAGATTTTTATCGCGTTAAGCGTTTCCAATTTAGAGGGGAAAACCGTAGGGCCTTAGAACTATGCAATAGAAGCCTCGAAACTCGTGCGTTTGGAGTTTTTTCTGACAGTCTGAAGGTGCTTGCCAACACACTCAAAAACGCTATATCCGAAAAGATTAATATACTTGTCCTTGCCCCCACTGAAGGGGCTTATGCCGAATATGGCAATAACATTGTCAACGGTGTTAAGATGGCGGTTGACAGGTTCTCGCGGGAAAAACGAATAAATATTGCGGTAATAACCGAGAACACAGCGGCCGATCCGCTGGTCGCGGCTTATGCTTGTAAAACTGCAATCGCTAAGAACTCACCTATCGCCGTTATTGGACCACTTCTTTCTGATGTTGCCGTGCCGGTGGCCATATATTGCGATCACGAGCACGTGCCATTGATACTTCCCACTGCCAGCAAGGATGGTCTCTCGGGTATATCGCCGTTTGTCTTTCAGCTCTCCTCTCCGCCATCTGTCGGAGCGAAGACATTGGCACATTTTGCTTTTGATTCGCTTGCTGTTACTCGTTTTTCGGCCTTGGCGCCGGATGATCCCATTGGCAGAAAAGCCGTTGACCTTTTTGTGAAAGAGGTCGAGGCCCTTAATTGTGAGATGCTAAGTGTGGCCTATTACGCCGAGGGCACCATAGATTTTTCAGAGCATTTACAGGCTATTAAAAAGCCATATTTCGATGAGGCTAAGCGCTTTTTTCCGCATGCCGATACCACGGATACTCGTTTTTATAAACCCAACCATTCCATGCGTAATGAAGAGGAATGGATTGTCGATATTCCCGGATTTTTCGTTCCGGCCTATTATGATGATCTTGTAAATATTATTCCTCAAGTTCCGTTTAATTATATTCGACCAAGATTTCTAGGCGAAAACGGCTGGATAATCGACCAGCTTAAAACGATGAATGGCTCACAGATCGACAGCGCCGTTGTCGTTCCCGATGATTTTTGGGTCGATGAAGGAAGCTCTATATGGACGAGTTTTTCAAAAGAATATAAAAAATCTTTCGGTGTCAATCCGGACAGAATTGCCGCACTTGGATTTGATTCTGCCAAACTCATACTTCGCGGAATCGATAAGGGGCTTATCACACCGGAACAACAGAGGGATTTCCTTTCTGCCACAAACGATTTCTCCGGCACCAGCGGAGATATTAGCTTCGATGAAATGGGCACCAATTTCGATGTTTCATTAGTGCGGTTTAATAGGAATATTCCGGAGAAGATCAGGTGATAGAATGACAAATGAACCTTTATTGAAATTAAAAAACCCGAACGGCTCTACTCAAGAAATAACGATAGAGCAACTTTGCGTGAGTAATCACATCACTTATCAAGCTTTAGTAGCGGTTTTGGTTAGGAAAGGTATAATCTCGGAAGATGAGCTTCTCGAAGAGGTAAAGCGTGTCCAGAATTTGAGATTTGACGAAAATGGATAAGTTTTCCTGGGTAAATCGGCCTTCGGGGGAGTTTCGAGGACGCAAGATTTTTGGAATCATTGTTATCGTGCTAACCGGTATAGTTGTTTTTTGGGCATCAGAGAACAATTGGTTTTTTTCGGTAATTGCGGTTTTTTTAATGGTTTTTGCCTCGTCGAGATTTTATTTTAGGACATACTTTTATGCCGATGATATAGGTGTAGGCGAAAAATTTATGGGATATTCCAGAACAAGAAAGTGGAAGGAGTTCCGACGGGTCGATGAAGGAAACAAGGCTGTTTTTCTTTCGACCTTCGAGACACCTCGGCGCATGGATAATTTTCGTGGGTGGTTTATTCCTACACCATCGAGCGAGGTGAAGGAGTTTATTATTAGGAAAGTCCGAGAGACTCATAAACCCAAATAAAAGGGATTTGGAGGTTTTATTATCAAGGATAATTTCTGGAATGTCGATTGGGAAAGCGAATTTTCCGCCGAACTTTCGGAGGAAGAGCTGGCGCTATTTGATAAGGTCTCCATGGAGATTGCAAAGCGCCAGTTGACTGTTCCGGCTCTTATGATAATCGAGGGGTTTAAGCCACTGAATTGGATTGGCAGCCAGTTTATGTTACTTTTAGAGCCATTTACTGTATATATTTTCAATGTTAAGCAGATTCAAACTTTGCGTAGGGCACTTCAAAAGCGCGAGGCGATGGAAGAGCTTGCCAAACGAATAGAAAAAGCCGATGTGAAATACGGCCCAAAAAAGAAAAAAAAGGCCAAAAAGAGGAGCCCAGATGAACAAAAAACCTGAGGATATCAAGATTATTCTTGCAACGGACTGCGGTTCGACGACAACGAAGGCTATTTTGATTATGCTTCAAGAAAACGAATACAGGCTTGTCGTTCGTGGCGAAGCGCCTACCACGGTCGAGGCGCCATTCGAAGACGTAACGATGGGTGTTCTTAATGCAGTAACCGAGGTTTCCGAGCTCGCGAATAGGGAGCTTGTCGGCAAAGACGAGATGATTATACGCCCCTCTTCTGGAGAAAAGGGGACGGATATTTATATTTCGACATCGAGCGCTGGTGGTGGCCTTCAGATGATGGTTGCCGGTGTTGTCAGAAGCATGACTGCGAAATCGGCTGAGAACGCCGCTCTCGGTGCCGGAGCTATTGTGATGGATGTTATTGCTTCAAATGATAAGCGTCTTCCGCACGAGCAGATCGAGCGCATACGCCAACTCAGACCAGACATGATACTTCTTTCCGGCGGCATCAATGGAGGCACTGTTACTCATGTTGTAGAGCTTGCAGAGCTTATAGGTGCAGCCGATCCAAAACCGAGACTCGGAATAGGATATCACCTTCCGGTCATCTATGCAGGAAACAAGGACGCAAGGGATAATGTGAGCGGCATACTTGCGGAAAAAGTTGATTTGCGCATTGTCGATAATATTCGCCCTACTCTTGAAGAGGAGAACCTCAAACCGGCGCGAGAGATGATACATAATCTCTTTATGGAACATGTTATGGCTCAGGCTCCGGGGTATAAGAAGCTTATGAGCTGGTCGGATGCCCCAATTATGCCTACGCCGGGAGCTGTCGGTCTTATTATGAAGCGGGTCGCAGACGAAGAGGGTATTCAGGTTTTGGGTGTTGATATCGGCGGCGCAACCACCGATGTTTTCAGTGTTTTCAAAAATCCATCTTACGATATTCACAAGGATGAGAACGAAATCGATAATCCCAAAACGATATTCAATCGCACAGTATCAGCTAACCTCGGGATGAGTTATTCGATAAGCAATGTTTTTAAGGAAACTGGAATCGCGAATATTATGCGTTGGGTGCCGTTCAAGATGGACGAAGTAGTTCTTCGCAATCAGGTAAAAAACAAAATGATACGTCCGACGACTATTCCACAGGCCATGGAAACACTGATTTTCGAACAGGCTGTCGCGCGTGAAGCTTTGAGGTTGGCTTTCATTCAGCATAAGAATTTCGCGACCACCTTGAAAGGCGTTCAGAAGAAGCGCACCATATCGGAAACCTTCGAGCAAACCGACAGCGATACGCTGGTCGATCTAATGGGATTGGATATTCTCATAGGTTCGGGTGGTGTGCTTTCGCACGCCCCTAAGCGCAACCAAGCGGCCATGCTCATGCTCGATGCCTTCCAGCCACAGGGCATTACCATGCTTGCTGTCGATTCGATTTTTATGATGCCTCAACTCGGCGTTCTTTCGACTATACATCCTAAGGCTGCCACCGAGGTTTTCCATAATGACTGCCTTATTTATCTCGGCACCTCGGTATCGCCGAGAGGTACAACCAAAAAAGGACATGCAGTAGGTCATTATAAGATCGAGTTGCCGTCCGGTGAGATTCATGAGGATGAGCTTATTTTTGGAGAGATGAAGAGATTCCCACTTGAGATCGGAGAGAAAGCGAAACTCACTTTTGACTGCTCGCGCGGGTTCGATTGTGGCGAGGGTAGCGGAAAGAAAGTCGAGCGTGAGATTTATGGTGGTATTGTTGGTGTTATTCTCGATGGAAGAGGCCGTCCTCTTCACATACCAGAAGTCGAAGCCGAGAGAGTTACCGCGCTGAAAAATTGGCTCTTAACTCTCGAAGTTTACCCCGAAGACGCTCTCAACGGTTAATCATAAGGAGTTAATATGGGACATGTTTATACACCGGGCCTAAAAGTCACAGAATACACAAAAGTTAAAAAACGCCGGATACTTCCGTTGAAGGGTGAGGTTACCGTTAAGGTTGGGGATAAAGTCGATCCACACGATGTGGTTGCTAGGACAGAGCTTCCGGGAAATGTTGATTCAATTAATGCAACCAACATTTTAGGTTGTGATCCCGATGACCTCAATTACTTCATGAAGGTCGAACTCAATCAGCCACTCGTTAAGGGTGATATTATCGCACAAAACAAGGGTATTTTTAACACGGGCTTTTTTAAGACTCAGATAAAAATGCCTTTCAATGGCCATGTCGAGTCGATGAGTAGTGTAACCGGAAATATTCTTCTTCGCGCAAAGCCAATACCTGTAGAGGTAACTGCTTATATCGAGGGCGAGATAAGCGAAATTATCCCAAGGGAGGGTGTTGTATTGGAGGCAAACGCGACCTTCATTCAGGGGATTTTTGGTATCGGCGGCGAGAGATTCGGAGAAATAGTCACAGCTACATCGGATCACAAAACCGATCTGACTGCCGATCTTGTAAAAGAAGAGCATCGTAATAAGATACTAATCTGCGGGCGAAGGATAACATCGGGAGCATTTGCAAAGGCACTCGAGATGGGAGTTAAAGGGATCGTTGCTGGTGGGGTAGATGACCGCGACCTCAAGGAAATACTCGGCGAGGACATTGGTGTTGCTATCACCGGTTCAGAGGACGTAAGCACTACACTTATCGTTACCGAGGGATTTGGCGATATTCCGATGGCCGAGAGAACATTCGAACTTTTAAAAAAGTACGAAAACAGACACGCGAGTATTAATGGTGCGACGCAGATACGCGCGGGCGTTATACGACCGGAGATAGTTATCACACAACCCAAACCACCAAAAGGATTCACCGAACCGACAGAGACTACGGTTGGTCTCGACATAGGTAGTGTAGTGAGAATTATTCGTGTTCCCTATTTCGGCCATTTAGGTGAGGTAATCGACCTTCCACCGGAGCTTCAAGAGTTGGAAAGCGGTTCGAAGGCTAGGGTTTTAAAGGTTCGCTTTAAGGATGGTAAAGAAACCGTTATTCCTCGTGCAAATGTCGAGACGATAGAGACATAATTAAGCGGGACTTATCGTTGGTTTTGGATTTATTCGCGCGCGGAAAACTTTTTTTCTCTCTCGTGGGATTAATCTTATAAGATCACAATATTTAGTTTATACGCTAGCTCTTTGCAGCCTTCAGTAAACCTCCGAAACCTAAGGTCTCGAGGATTGATACCGCGCAAGCGATGACATAATTATTATTGCTTTTTTGGGTATCTTAATTCGCAAAATACGAATATACCTTGCGCATTAGTGAAATTCAAAATATATTACTGAAGTTATATAAACACATAGAATTGAAACAAAATCAAAATTCTAATAAACTAACGAAAGGAGAAAGGATGCACCTTCCGAAAGTGAGGGTCCTTGCCTTGTATATGGCTATTACTTGGGCCTTACTAAGCCTTTCGGGGTGTGTTCAGGAATCGACGGCACCTGCCGTTCCAACCGGTGTCCAAGTTACAGACATCCCAGCCGACGACGGAACAAATATCGTTCTTGCTTGGAGGCATTATAAAGCCTCTATTGCTAAGCAATATCAAGTATATTATTCCGTTGCGAAAGATTCTCTCGAAAATGAGGATCTCACCGATGAACTGACTCCATTAACGAGGTCGGTTCAGGTTGCTGTTACCACCCAAATCGACACAATTGCCGATAATGTTTGCGATCTGGATTACTACATCGTCCTGGATAACCCCTCGAGCGAAAACCCGGGAGTAAGTTTAGTTAAAGCCACCAGCGAAAATAGAGATTCGCTTGCCTCTATCGGCGAGAAAGTTCTTCAAGTAGAAAGCGAACTTGCGCCTTTAGATCAAGATTCCAAGAAAATCGTCTTCGCTCAAGGCAATTTTTATCGTATTCAGTTGCCTGACAACGCTGAAGAGACGATTAAAACGACCATAGAAAATGCTACACTCGCTACCGACTCAACTGGTTTGACCATTGTCGAAGGCAATAACTCACTCATATTCGAAGTGGGTATGGCACCAGAAGAAAAAGCATTCCGTGAAGCCGGCGAGAGGATACTCGAATTCGATCCTTCGATGAGTGAGTATTTCTTCAAGTATGGTAATAAGATAGTTGCTATCGTAACCGAGGATAAAAGATACACCCTCGATTTCGATGTTGTTCAAACTATAATCCGCGGAACTATCGACCCCGGGACAAATTATTTTTACAAAATCGTCGCTAAAGATGGAAAATCTTCATCCTCTACTGAGATTATGGAATTCACTGCAGTCGATGAACCACCGGTTCCAGCCAGTGATATTTCGGCTCGTTTCGATTCTGAACGAGGTGAGGTATTTTTCTCTTGGATGGGTTATATGCCCAGTCTAGGGGCATTTAAGGATATCCACGACTATTCTATCCATCGTTATTCGCCCTCAGATTCTACAATGGATGCTGGCGAGGTAGTGGGAACTTATGCTCCGGATTTCGGAAATGCTATCATCAAAGGAACATTCTCAGAAGATGATATGTTCTATATAGCGACTCGCGATAATTCAGAGCATCGCACCGTTAGTGAGCCTTTCGCCTTGGTGGTTGACAAATTCTCCCCTCCAGCTCTTATCGAACCTTTGGATGTTGTCGATGTCAAGAATGACGATGGCTCAGCGCTTTCGATTCACTGGGGTGTTCCTCAAATAGCGCTCGATATAGTTATTACCGATCCTTTACCTCAGTTCGAGGATAGAGAAATACCCGCCAATTACTATTTAATCCCAACCGAAACCGGCCATAAGCTGACTCAATTCGAGCCGGGAGATAGCCTTATCCCGCCATCTGCCTCTCCGGTCCTAGGTATTCAACAAACCGAGATAGCGGACAGGTTCGATGTAACAGCTTCGTATCGCATGTATGTCAACGATGACCATGATGTATTTTATGCGAAGCTTAAGCTCGACGATGGCAAGTTTGTAAACGATTTCAATAATGTTGGTTCATTCATTTTCCAAGGATTAGAGGCTGGCGAACATACATTTGAAGCGGTTCTCCTGAACTCTGCAGGCAAGGATCTCGAAAATCCTGATGCACGGATTTCGAGAACTCTTATTGTAGATCACCCCGGGGCATTCCGTAGCGAAAAGGATGAAGAATATATCGAGATATGGCGCGGCAATACTGAGATAAAAAAGGATGAAGATATCTTACTCGATGGCGTTCCGGGATTCGATCCTGAAAACAAGTATACCTTCCAGCTATTTGGCATGGCAGAGTTAATCGACAAGCAACTTAAAGATTCATATCCAGATAGTTTACGAGACAAGGGAGAGTATTATTATTTCGTTCGAGAAATCGGTCCTGACGGTTCTTTTTCGGATAGCAAGATTTTTGGGCCTATAACGCCTCGCTCTCAGTTCTTCCATTCCGAGAAATCCATGGTATTGGCGCTTGTAATTCTGTTCATAGCTTTCGTTAATATATTCCTACATCTGGCTCGTAAAGGGCAGAATTTCTATCTTCGCCCAATCGCTGGAATTGCTCATCTCGATGAGGCACTGGGAAGAGCTACAGAGATGGGAAGACCGATACTATATGTTCTCGGTCTCACGGGAATCAGCGACATCGCAACGCTGGCCGGTCTTACTATTCTTGGCCGAGTTGCAAAGAAATCCGCTGAGTTTCAGACGAGAATACTCGTTCCTTGTGTTGACCCAATTGTTATGATTGTGGCGCAAGAGACGGTGAAGACTGCTTGTATGGATGCTGGAAGACCGGATATGTATAATGAGGACGATGTCTTCTATGCTGCCGGCAGCCAGTTTTCCTATGCTGCGGCTGTAGCTGGTTTGATGGTTAGGCACAAAACAGCAGCTAATTTCTACATGGGCATGTTCTTTGCCGAGTCGCTAATTCTGACTGAAACCGGTTCGATGACCGGTTCGATTCAGATAGCTGGCACAGATGCAGTCACGCAGATACCGTTCTTTATTACGACTTGCGACTATACGCTTATCGGAGAAGAGCTTTATGCTGCCTCAGCCTATCTCTCGAAAGATCCACTTCAGGTCGGGACACTCAAAGCCCAGGATATGCTTAAAGTTATCTATATGCTGCTCATCGTTCTTGGGACGGTCGCCATGACCACCGGGTTCATGTGGTTTGTTAACCTATTTAAAATCCGGCTGGAACAATAAGGAGGCCCCATGCTTTGGAAAAAACAAATACCACTTGCAATAACATTTATAATGGGGTTGATATTCGGAGTCCAGTATTTCGTTCCGCATAGAATTAGCGATGCTATCTTCAATACCTATATCGATTGGGGTATTGTTATCGGGATTTTTGGCGGAATTCTAGCTTATATCAGCTTCTATCGCGCCCATGCGATGAGAATCAAGAAAAAGGCACCTGCATGGCCGTATTCGCTCGTTGCTATAACTATTTCTGTAGTGATGATCCTGTTTGGCTTCATTAAGGGCACAGAGTCGGGCACGGTTTTCTCGAACATGTATTTCTACATTCTTGTTTCTATCGAGGGGACTATGTTCAGCCTTTTGGCTTTTTACATCTCGAGTGCAGCCTATAGGGCTTTTCGCGCTCGTAGTGTACAAGCCACAGCGCTTCTTATTGCCGCTATCATCGTTATGCTTGGAAGAATTCCCTTAGGCGAACAATTAAGCGTATGGAAATACATCTGGCATGGCGCACCATCATTCCCAGATATTGCTAACTGGATATTAAATGTCCCTAACATGGCCGCTAAGAGAGCGATGCAACTTGGCATTGGACTTGGAATTATGATGCTTAGTCTTAAGATCGTTCTCGGTATTGAGCGTTCATATATGGGTAGCGGAGATTAAGGGAGTATGAAATGGCAGAAATGAAACAAGAAAATACATTCTGGGAACGATTAATTCAAATAGACAGACGAATTATCTATGTGATTATCGCTCTCGCTATGATACTTCCCTTCTTCTTCCAGATGGGTTTACCTATTCCGGCAACCAAGGAGGTTAAAGATGTTTATGATCTTATCGAAGGTTTTAAACCCAACGATGTAGTTGTTTTATCGGCGGACTTTGATCCTTCGGTTTCTCCTGAGCTGTTGCCCATGTTCGATGCACTGTTCAGGCATTGCTTAAAGACTGACGTTAAAGTTATCGCTATGAGCCTTTATATTCAGGGCCCTGGTCTTATAGAGCCGGTTATACATCAAGCGGCGAAAGACTATAATAAAACTAACGGCCTGGATTATGCATTCCTTGGGTGGCAATATGGATACAGTCTTGTGGTAATCAACATGATGGAGGACCTCAAGAGAACCTTCCCCATCGATTATTATGGGACTCGCACCGATGATTTACCTGTACTCCGCGGCGTGGACAATTACAGCGATTTCGATCTTATCACATCGATGAATGGATCGTCTATGTATTTGACATGGTTATTATATGCGCACGAGCCATATAATGTTGCCCTAGCCTGTGGAGTAACGGCGGTTTCAGCGGCGGATGTATATCCATACATCCAGTCCGGTCAATTTGTCGGAATGCTCGGAGGTCTCAAGGGTGCGGCCGAATATGAAACTCTTATTGGTGAGAAGAGAATGGCTACGATGGGCATGGAAGCACAGAATTGGGCTCACATTATCATCATACTATTCATAATCATAGGAAATATCGGCTACTTAATAATAGGCAGAAAAAAATAGGAGGAATGAACATGCATATTTCCACAAATCCATGGGTATGGCTCGGCGTGTTCTTCACCCTCAGCGTGTTGAGCTTTCTGTACAAGGATAATCCCTTTTACAAACTGGCGGAGCATGTGACGGTTGGAGTTTCCATCGGTTACGGCATCGTCATCTGGTGGACAAACACAGTCTATCCGAGGTTTATAATACCCGTATTCGAGAACGGTGAATTCGTTCTTATCATCCCGGCAATTCTCGGTCTTATGATGGTTCTTAGGATTGTGCCAAAGTGGAGCTGGCTATCGCGATATGCTATATGTTTCACAGTCGGCGCAGGCGCAGGCATGGGCATACCAAGAAGTATGCAAGCCTCTGTGCTTAGGCAGTTAGAGGCAACCATGCTACCTTTAAGTTTCACATCGACAACCGGAATCAATAACATCGTTATATTTATCGGTGTTTTGACAGTTCTTATTTACTTCTTCTTTTCGAAGGAGCATAAGGGCCTTTTCGGGGGCGTTGCTAAAATTGGCATCTGGTTTTTAATGGTCGGATTCGGTGCGACATTCGGTTACACAGTGATGGCGCGTCTTTCGCTGTTTATCGGACGCGTGCTTTTCATCCTCCAAGATTTCCTTGGAATAAACCTCGCTGGATAAGAATTGCGCGTTACACTCTTGAAAATAATTGCGGTGCTTGCTTTCGCAAGCGCCGCAATTTCTTTGGACCCACCAGATAAAAAAATAATGGAAGGATTCTTCAAAGAAAGACTCTCAAAGACCTCAGATAAAAAAATAATAGAAGGATTCTTAAAAGAAAGACTCTCCAAAACCTCGACTTGGACTGCTAATGTCCATTGCAAAGTAATATTCAATGATGAAACTACTGTCGATACAGTCGATTCGGGATTTACCTGGGATTTATCAGGATCGAGCCAGGCATTTTCATTCTCGGGTATTCCTTATTCACTCGATGCGGAGGATTTTTTAACTCCAATAAAACTGGCAGCATCGGATATCGATTCGGTTGCGGTCAACAAATCGCGCACACGATTCGATGGAATAATGTGCTGGAAGGCTAGATTTTATAAGGATAATACTTGTTATGAAATTTTGTTTTCCGGCGATGGTTTATTCAAAGTAATTAAGATGGAGCGAAAAAATCGAGGTAAAGCCAATTCTGATGATATTTGGCTTTTTAAACAGGTAGGGCGCGATAAGGATATTCCGGTTAAGATGACTCGCTCGGTAGAATTCGGATGGGGTGAGGATGGAAGCGGAATAATATCCACTGTCGAGCTTATGGATTTTCACGAAGTTTCCTCGGAAAGCGTCCCTTTAGATAATACATCGCAATAGCCGGCCCGCAAAACTCCTCGTGATAAAAAACTATTCCCTCGATATCTATATCGGTTCGAAACAAACTATCGGAAATCTCGAAACCTATCGGGAATATTGGGATCGTTATATCAGGTTTCGACATAAGATGCAAGGTTTTTCCCTTTTCTAAAAAAACTCCTTTTAGCCTGACTGTATCATCCATGAACGCGGGAAAGTCCTCGTTAATATCGGCTATTTTAGCCTTAGTCGGACTTTCGCTAGGGTCTCCATATTCGACAACCTGACCACATGCTAGGAAAAAAAGGGAAAACAACGCCAAATAAATTTTATTAAACTTGCTCATGGAGCTATACGTATGCGGTCCTCGAATCTTGGTATGACAACATTATCTTTGAGATAATCTATCAAGAGTTCTGCAATAGGTTGACCTGTTTTGTAAGTTATATCTTCGAGTTCACTATAACCGAAACCGCCATCGGCCACAAAATCTGTTGTGGCTATAATATATTCGGCTTTCGGATTAAGCTTCTTCCCCATAATAAATATTTCAGAAATCGAAAATGGCTCACCATCTGAGTAATGTGAAGTATCTATCTGAATCGAAACACCTCCGACCTGAAGAAATCCTCCGTGAATCAAGCCGATAAAATTCACCGATTTATTTAGAATAAGCGATAAAGTCAAACCATCGATAGTGAGGATGGCAGTTTGTTCATTATAAGGCAATAAATCCAGAATATCGATATCTGTAACTGGACCAATTGGGATAATCTGATCTCCAAATATCGAGCCGGCAGGCACAAGCGCAACATCAGCCTCAGGGTGATTGTGTAATAGGGCATCGGTAAGTAGATTCCCAAAATTAGATTCGCCAGTAGCAAGAATAGCATCCCGGGCATCGAGTTCTGAGGTGATCACAAATAGCGTTTCTGGTTGAGGTAGAGATTTGGTAAATGATTCTACAATGTCAAAGGCATTTTGGTCGGGTGATATTTTTTCATCGAGATATTGCGAACTCCATCTGTAATCTATAAGCTCGTCGGATTCGCTCCAGGTCGAACCCAGAATACCAAGCATAGCTCCTCTCTCACAAGCGCAACCAATTATTGTGCAACATCCGCGCTCGTTACGAATAACAATAGGCTCATCTTCGTAACTATGCCATTCACCGGAAATAATAAGATCAATCTCGCAAATCGAACTGGCGATAGAAATATTATCCTCTGGGCCTAGTTGCGACAACAAAACAATAACATCGCATTTTTCGTCGAGTATATCGACTGTTTGCCTCACAACAGCGATAATATCCTCTTCAAGCTCCACAACACCATAGGGGCGAGCCGGAGTCTCAGGAGATAATATACCAAAAATCCCTACAATAAGACCACCTCGTTCTGTCGTAGTGTACGAAACTACGTGCCTGCAAATCTTGCACTGAGGGGGTGCAATAAGGTTCGATAATACTATCGGAAATCTCGCTAAATGAGCCCACTTATCAAGATAATCCTCCCCCATTGCAAGTTCCTCCGCACCTAGGAGCATGGCATCGTAACGATCTAGATTCATAAGCTCGACCTCAGGGATACCACCCCCAAAACTATACTGGAAACCTCCAAAATGATTCCCCCCATCGAGAAGAATGAATCGATCAGAACGAAGACGGAGATCACGAATTAGCCTCGATGCACGGACCGAACCACCTAAAGAACCAGAATCAGAATCAATAGGCGTAAGCTGACTTCTGAAATTTGTGGTAAAAGCAAAAGTTATGTTTCTCTCCACTCCAAAAACGGTAACAATAAAAAATAAAAATATTGTCGCTAAATAAATCCTATTTAACCTCGTGAAACCCAACATAGGTTATCCCATTTGAAAATCCCAATACCAAATTGATTAGAATTATATTAGTGCATCAAGATAACTATTGCAAGAGCAAAAAAAGTGGCAACCAATTAACCTAATTATCTTGAAATCAATATAAAATATAAAAAATCGGGGGATGATTAAGGACGCTGGCGCGGGAGAAGGGGCGATGGCACGGAATTTGCCCAAAACGCAAATTCCGTGACAACGCAGGTGTTCGAAGGGATTTTTGCGCTGGTAAATAAAACTCCTAATACAAAACTTACGAAAAAGCAAAAATCGTGACAGCGGCCATCAACGGTAAAGGACATTTGTGTCCAACATTTCTTGATTCACTCACTAGTGTTATACCCAGCAAACCTAACAAAAAAAGATGCCGACCCGGGGGAAATCGCATTAGTTGTTAATTCTCGGGTGAATAGCCTGAAAAGCCAGCGCTATCGATCATGCGGACACATGTAGATAACCTCGCTCTATTTCAAAAGCACTGCACGCGAAGTGCTCACCATACTTGGATTTATATAACGAACTAAATAAATCCCTGAGGCGCAAGAAAATCCGTCATCTGAGATGCCATCCCATATAATAGAAGTCTCAGCAAGTTTTTTCGCGACGAGCCTTCCTGATATATCATATATCTCGATATGAGACTCACTCGATATATCGCCTTTAAGCTCGATGTGCAAAGCCGAGTTGAAGGGATTTGGAAAAACTTGAAGGGTAATATCCTTGGGTAGATCGAGACACGCCTCTATCGAAGTAGTAAAATCCGTTCCGGGACAGTAAAGCGTTATATCATCGAGAAAAATACCTTCGTTTTCGTCATCGGCATCGCTGGTAAAACGAAAATAAACCTCAATACTATCACCCGGCGCAAAGGGCAGGTTTTCAAGGCTATATCTATACTCCGACCAACCAATAATGAAACTCAGTAAAGCACCACCGCTACCAATATAGTCAAGCTCCACTGTATCTGCGGAACCGGCAATCTCGATATGAAGACCATCGGAACCATAATTAGGAAACTGTGCATGCGCCCAAAATCTTAACTCTGCTTTATCTCCGATAACAAATTTAGTTGTTCTAAGAAGATCATCTAAATTGGAAACATAGGCACCTATAGAGAGATGGCCGCAATACCAAGCTAAAGAGCCGCTGTGTGCACGCCTTGTGCTACGATGCCAGTAGGTTGTCGGGTTCAACACAAACGGAAACTCCGAAGCTTCGACATCCGTAGTAAACCCAAGTGGCATCGTTGCCAGATAAAGTGTTTCCGGAGGATTAGGCGTCCATTGTGTGACAAGCGGAACAATGGGTTTAGGACTGACACCAGAAGCCCACGAGACATCAAAAACATTAATATGGGCTGTATCACCCGGAAGATAATGGTATGATGTAGTTACCGGCGAACCAACTATGTCGAGTTCACCCCCCGGGCAATTTACTGAAACTGTTGCCGTCGAAGCCCAACCTGTGCCACTATTTACCCAATCAATAAGAAGGTTCGCGCTCTCGCCGGGATCGAGAATCGAATCGACACCACTGAGAGCCACTCCTCCAAATTTCATTCGTGCAGTATTGATCTCAATCGAAATGGGAAATCCTAACTCACCCATAGAGGAAGAGATTCCAGGATTTATTATCAAGGAAGTATCGCCAATAATATCGGTTGGAATAGAAAATGTAGCCGAGAAAAATACGCTATCGCCAACGGCGAGAGTCTCCGGTGGTTCCACAGTCGAAAGCGGCCCAACGAAATTTGCAGAAGGAGACCAAAAAAGCCCGCTTATAAACGAATCAAACTCGCCCAGTCCAAAAACAACCTCGACAGTATCGCCAGCATCGGCACGAAAATCGTGTAAACCATAGGAATCCGAATAATCCCAGCGGAAATAACCCTCACCTGTCGGAGTAGTAATAGTATCAATTGCCATACCCTCGCTTCCATACCGAGCAACTAGAAAAATAGGAGGAGAACCACCGGCGATAGATAAACGCGCAAAACCCGACGGATCCGAAATCGAGTCATCGAGAAGACCATAATTATCGTAAGCGGAAACTACTGCACCCATCACAGGCATACCATAAGGAGTTTCTACGCCTACACCAACATCGGCGCCCTCCAAATCATAGCTAATTTCTATGGGCGAATATCCGGTAATAGCTCCTGTAGCCGGATCGCCAATAATATTGACCTGATAAATAACCCAGCGCCATATATTTTCCCATCGAGCAAAAGGCACATATCGCGCTTTGGCTATATCCAGCCCTGAACCGAGTGTGAAATTACCATCAAAAATCTCCTCCCAAAAGGCTTTGTCTAAAACCTCAGAGTATCCGCGCCCAACATTTCCAGGGGAACCCCAACCATAACGACTGTTGCCGATAAAGGCAACACCACCTCCACTCGGATTATTCACAAAATGCTCGGCAAAACAATCTTTATCAAAAGCAGCCGGCCAGCAACCTATGGAAAACAATATCGAAGGTCTAGCATAATTAACCAGTAAGTCCATCTCGGTGAGATAAATACAGCTTCCATGATCTACACATAAAACCGCAGAGTTGGCATGGCCAACATGGTTTACAAGGTTTGGACCTGTGTTCAAACTATCGAAAGCGCTTTCAGCGTTGCCACCCATTGTGCTATATACCTTTCCAAAATCAAAATAGTCCGGGAAAACATTCGCTATAAGATCATCATTAAACTCACCGCCATCGGTGTAGGGATCATCCCACATAACTTGCCCGATCATAAGTCCGCTTTTCGCAAAATCCTCTGAAGGAATCGATTCGTAAGTAATTAGCTTATCAATTAAACCCAGTAACTCCTCAGAAGAACTGAGCGAGAACCTCCCAACATGAACATCCGGAAACATATCAATCGAGTCCTCGAGCTCGCCATAGATAATATCGCCATCGAAATTCCAGTTGCCATCGAGATCGCTGTAATAAAGATCTGCACGAATTTCGTTCTCGTCATCATAGAAATCAGCCTCAGAATCCATAGCATAAACTGTTCTAGCTGGCACAAGATTGGTATCACCAATTAAGAGGACATAAACAATACCCAGTTCCTCATATAATTCGATTATCGAATTCCTTATCTTCTCTGCATTATCGACTCCCGCGAAGCTAGAATAAATATCGGAAATGATAAGCGTTGTATCGCGAAGCCCACAGCTTCGCCTCAAATCCAAAAGCTCAGAAGTATATCCAGCGAGTGAATAGGGGGTTATAACTGCCCAGTCGTAAGCCGAAGAATCAACATGATAAGTGTAACTATTTATCTCCTCAGGATTCAAAACAAGGCCGGCAACTGCTTTTTTCCACAACCTATCCCCAAAAGGCGTTCTGCGTGATGGAGCAATATAAACAGAGGACTCGTATTCCAACCTCACCCTCGCACTTGCTAAATACTCGCATATCCCCGCTGAAGGATTCCATCTTATTGGAGAATAACTTATCGAGGCCAAAGAAAAACCAGAAAGATTGCCACGAAATGCATCTATCATAGGATTCTCAGGGAACCAGCGATCCTCGATATAATAAGATTCATCACAAGGAATAATCCCTCGAGTTGGACAGGATAAAATTGCCGGTGGTTGAGCCGGAAAAGGCATGCCCTCTGCTAAATACTCCCACCTTTCCGATTCAATGCTCGCCCGAATAAGTCCCATGCCCTGAGGCAAAAGCACAATAACCGCCTCAGCTAAAACCTGAGGCGAACCAGACTCCCCATAAATTATACATTCATCAGAATATACCCGCACAAAATCGCCCGTTTCAACTAAGAACTCCGAACGCGAATTCTCTATCGAAAATTCATACACACCAGCAGAAATGGGTGAAACTAAAATTAACACAATAAACGAAAGTAAGATTATGAACACTTTATCTCCAACTTTTAAAAAATATCTGTGTATTATATGTATTAATAAAGACTATTTCCAGTTGGCAATAACCAAAAACCCATAAACTTGCTATCATCAGAATGTAACTGAAGGCAATGGGCTCGACCTGAAAAAATAATAACCGTTTTAAGTCTGCACTATACTCAACAATAACGGCCTGCCAAAAGGCGCTGGCGCGTGCAAGGTGGCGATGGCGCAAAATTTGCCCGAACTGCAAATTTCGTGACAGAGCGGGGGGTTTGGGGTTTTTGCACAAAATATGAGAATACAAATATAATATCCCTGAATAGCAAAAACCGTGACAGCGCCAAAATAGAGATTATTAGTTTAGATTTATAACGGTGGTATAGGCTGATCTACACCGGAATAACCTATAACTTTCCCATCGAATGTGCTACAGAATATCGAATCATTGATCACATCAATGGTCACTGCACCAGAGATATCCGTGCGAAGTATATCTGTGCCACATTGTCCCAAACGGGAAATAGTAGCAGGTGATGGATGTCCGAAACGATTAGCTCCAACAGAGATAATCGAAACAACAGGTGTTAATGAGGCAATAAAATCATCACAGGTGCTATACTTGCTTCCATGATGTGGAACTTTTAGAATGTCAATGTCCGTTAATGCTCCTCTAAGGGCGCTTTCGGTCGGGAAACCAATATCACCGGTGAATAAAAATTGCACCTCCCCAAGGGATAATTCAAAAACTATCGAAGCCTCATTGACATTGACTAAAAGCGAGCCAGAAGAGGAAACAACTGTTGAATCCGGCCAAATTATGTTAATCTCTGGGAAACCGGGCAAGGTATCACCAGCATTCACGATTAAAACCTCTGTGCCAGTCGAATCTAAGTTTTGTAAAAATTTTTTATATAGGTTGTTTGTTAGCGACCTATGTGGCACGAAAACCGAATTATAACTGAAGCTTTCGAGAAGATCATACAATCCACCTAAATGGTCAGAATCAGGGTGCGTAAGAAGCGCCGCATCTATCCTAGAAATCCCCTTTGATTCGAGAAATGGCCTTACAGAAAATGAGGCATTACCCGGTAATCCGCCATCTACCAATAGCATCCTTCCGTCTTTGAATTCGATTAGGGCGCAATCCCCCTGCCCTATATCGAAAAATATTACATGTAAATCGCTCTTTGTCTTTGTTTGCGAAAGAGTAAACATCCCGAAAGTTGCGCATGAAGCAGCGAAAAGAAAAACGAATACGGCTAGCAAACCCTTAATACGCTTTCTTAAAAGCAGTGGAACAACAACTATAACTGCAAAAAATATAAACACTGAAAATATCGGTGGCTTTGGGAAAGGAAGATAAGATACCTTTGTTCCTGCAAAAAACGAAGCGGTATAGATAAGGTATTTCAGCACAAGCTTATCCGCTGCTAAAAACATTATTGCCCCAGTTTTCCAAAATAATGAAAAAAGCGAAGCTAATATTCCATATCCGACCACTATGCCCACAAAAGGGACTACAAATAGATTTGCTAAAGGCGATATCGTTTGAAGGCGGTGAAAATAGAAGGCAATAAACGGCGCTGTGCCGATACTCGCTGCTATCGAAACTGTCAGAGCACCGATAATATACTTCCGAATAAAACCTGACCTAATACCTTGAGAGGGTATCCACTCATCGAAGAAGGGCATTAGATAAGCAATGGCAAGAGTCGCGCCAAAGCTCAGTTGGAAGCCAATATCGAAAAGCCATATTGGTCTGATAATCAGCAATATCGTCCCAGCAGCACCTATAGAATTAAGCAGATTTGATGGCCTTCGAAATACAGTTCCAAGAAGGATTATCGAGAACATTAATGAAGCACGTAAAACAGACGGTCTCCCCCCTACTACACCAGCATATATCATCAATCCAATAATGCAGATTCCCGCAGCTAAATGCCTCGGCATCCGGAATGTTGTGCCCAAAAGAAACCAAAGTATCCAGGCAATGATCCCTACATGCAAACCACTAACAGCAAGTATATGAACCGTTCCAGAATCGGCAAAAGCAGAGCGTACCGATTGTGGAAGCTCTTTGCCTTTTCCTAGCAAAAGGCCGCGCAATAGCGCTGCTTCATCTCCATCGAGCCCAAGTTCGATAGTTGTTTCGACATGGCGACATATTGCATCGACAACCCTTCCATAAAGGCTTTCTTTACCCTTTTCGACAAATTTAATCTTGCTATCACCACGAACAAATGTTATAGTCCTTATACCTTTGAGAGATAGCGATTTTTTAAAATCGAAGGCTTCGGGATTGCTAGCTGATTTTGGTTCCTCTAACACACACTGTAATGCAATACAGTCATTAAAACAAACCTGCTTTGCGCGATAGAGGTAAATTCTTGTTTTTCCATATGCTGGATATATTTTTCCATTTAAGTCAACTGAATCTGCCTTTAAATCGAATTTTTGTCTATCGCCTTCTCTATTGATTTCATCGGCCACTCGGCCGAAAAGTTGAACCTCCATTCCAACAAGATTGCTTACATCTTCAGGCCTAACCTGCCTTGAGTTTGTATATCTAAAGGCTCCAAATGCAAATATTGATATAAGGGAAAAGCCTATCAACAAAGGCTTATTAACCTCTTTTATGAATATTATTAGTAGTGCCGTTAAAAAAACGAAGGTAAAAAAAGCGATAAGATGATGCCATATAAAACATTGCGGTAGAATAGCGGCAAGGGCCATGCCACAAGCCAGCGCGAAAAAAGCAAAAAGCAATGGGGTGGGGTGTGAAATGCGCTCTTTCACGATAGCCCGATGAGCTCCCTTATTTCGGGTAAAACAAACACCTTTTCTATTTTTTCGGCTTCAAAGAATAGCTCTTTTGCCAAAAGCTCTATTTTCGATGCTATCGATAGGTGTTTATTAATGAGAATAACCTTTCCATCTCGGATACGGCATAATCCGCCAGAGATAGTTCCCATTTTTTCATAACGAATCTCTATACCGATTTTCTCGGTAAGCTCTTCAAGTTCCTTTAGGGTTTGTTCGCGTGTCATACTTAATTTATAAGCGATTTTAAGCTAATTCGCAATGTGTTTTAATAATTAACTTCACATGAATATCCCCACCCTCCCACGCTGTCACGATTTTTGCTAATTCATTGATTTGTTTTTGGTATTCGAATTTTTTTTGTGGGCAAAAATCCCTTCTATTCCCTTCCTTTCCGCCCGCGCCAGCGTCCCCTCCAA
>JAGLDC010000061.1 GCA_023145965.1 bacterium
CGGCGTTCGGTGTTAATCTTTTCGAAAAGTTCGTCTTGCCAGGTCTGGAGTTCAATCCAGCTCGCAGGCGAACTTCCACCGCAACCCGTAACAGCGAGTATAGCCGCTACAATCATTATTACAGAGAGTTTTACCCCACTGTAAATCCTCATTTTAAAGATCGACAGCAACCGTGAATCCTCCGACTAAAAGAGATTCGTTGACCCTGTCCATATCCTCTCGGTTAGCTGTTTCATAAGGCGATGGTAACCACGATTCCGGAAATTGGTCGTGCTGATAATATGTGCTCATCTGATAACCACCGAATACATCCACTTTGACTTTCCCAAACGCAACTCCGCTTCCAAGAGTGAAACCGGTTCTCACTACCTGATCGACAAGTGGTATCCTGTAATGATAAGCTCCGAGTCGCAACGGAATATTGTTAGCTAGCTTGTGTTCCAGTCCAATGCGGAATTCCCAGGAATCCTCAAGTTGTGCAAATGCGCTATCTTCCTCAGCCAGAGCAGAATAGCCTACGAACTCGAACTCAACCACAGCTCGGCTTACGACATAACCGGGTGGGCGATAACCTATACCGATCCCTATTCTCGAAGGGAGAAAATCGGGGTAGAGGCTTTCTCCCAGATCGACCTCGGGAGTCCAGCGAAGACCGATCTGCCAGCGATCGGTAGGCGTAGCAACTGCGGAAAGCGAGATCATGGTGCCAGAAAGATCAGCGGAATAGACCGTGTCATCATCGAAAGCGGCTTCCCATGGCTCGGTATTGTGGACCACTGAGTCCTGCGCCTCGGGGCTACGATGCATTTCGATAGTGCCAGAAAGAAGCGTCGCTGAAATACCGATACTTCCATAATCGAGAATATCCTCGCGAACAGCAAAGGTTGGGCCGGCAAGCGCTCCATCGGAATCTAAACTCCAGGTACCGATAAGTCGATCTGCATTAGGGTCTTCGCGCTGACGCACCTGTTCACGATAGATATATTCAGCATCGAACACCACGGAATAACCCGCCGCAATCGTCGGTATCCAGTCGCCCTCGAAACCGTAAGAAACAAAACCACCAAAGGTGGGATATGTCTCTTTCATGCTAACATAAGGTGTCCATCCAACTCGATCTTCGAAGGAGTCGAAAAGCGGAAGTGCACGCTCTTCACTGGCGTTGATAAGATTCAGGTTTACGCCAATATTTATGCCATCACGGGGGAGACAGGAAGGCGCCCAAAGTGCCGAAGCGGGTTCCTCCGGCGGAAGGACTTTAAGTCCACCCATCGCTGAAGTCGCAGCACTAGAGGGCATAACTGGACCATCGAGAAAAAAAGCACCGTGATAGGTGTATCCCATCGCAATAAACGATAAAGCAGTAATTAATAAAATCGCTCTTTTCATAAAACCTCGCTAAATATCAGAAGAAATAATCCATTTGAATGCGCCATGAAGATGTAACCTCTTTGACACGCGTGCCCTCGATCTCGGACTCTGGATCGCCATAGCCACTACGAAAATCGATATTCGAGGCCTCGAGTGGAGCATCGAGTGCAATCTTAAAGGTCAGTGATAAATTCTCGACCAGACGGTCGCGAAATGCAACCCACCAGTGAAGTGCGTCGATTGGGCTATCGAGTTCGGAGAATTCGTTATCCTCAAAATTCCATAACCAACCGCGATATACAATGGCTTGTCCGTTTATAGCAAGATGGTCGGAAAGGTTGATGTCGTAATTGAGCATAAGGCCTTCAGAAACATTTACCACACCACCAAGAAGTAAATCCTCGCCAAGTGGATCACCGCTACCGTAATACCTCGGTCGCGGAGGACTCCCTAGAAAACTGTGAATAAGCGTAAAACCGAGACGTGAGTAGTTTGCAAGCCTCGTGTCTGCGGTAAGTCGGATTTCGTCAACCGTGAAGGCTGTCGGTGTAAGTGAATTTTCCTCGCTACGACCCTGCCATTTTCTCCAGAGCCTGAAAGTAAGATTGTTATTCGGGCGCCAGTTAGTTTTGAGAACTATCCTGCGATAGTCGGTCATATCTGAAAGACGTGTAAAAGCATCGAACTCAAGCGTGCCATCAATCTGGCGGAACGGTTTACCATAAAGCTCAAGATATAATCCCTCTTCGGCCATAGGCCGAGGATTTTCCTCTGCGAGAACAACCATATTTGGATCGACGAGGCGGTAGTCATCCTCGATAAGAGAACCTTTGTAGCGAGCATATTCCGCGAAGCCGCGATTATAAGGGTTGTCAAAATCCAGATCGTAATGACGATATACCGCAACCGCCGAAAGCCTGTTAGAAGTAAAATGCGCTTTCGCTACGAGACCATAAGGATCATCGCCGATAGGAAGAAAACTAGTTTTTTCTCCGCTTATTGTGTCGATAATACCGTTTTCATACCAATTTAAGGCAATATTGCTATCTCTAACTATTTCGGAAAACTCAGCGGAAAGCGCAAGATTGCCGATAGTCCATAATCCATGGATACCGACAGCCGAGCGATTATCCTGTGGAAACGTCATACTGAAAAGCTCGGCGTCGCGCTCATCCACCTTTACGCTTGTGCCACCGGGGATATAATCGGGATTGATAATCGAACCGGGCTGTGGATCCCAGGTCTTGTCGTAATTCGCACGATAACCGGTAACGCCGATTCGGAGATTTAAAAGCGGCGAAAATGTCAGATCACCGGCAAACATAGTCTCATGCACCTGATTCTCCCAATCTTTCGCACCTGAGATGAGATCGGTGAAACTGCCGTCTTCGTTAAGAATAGCATCTTTGTTCCTGCTCGAAACGAGTATGGTCGGTTCGATGGATTTCCATTTAAGCTCAAGGGCAGTGCCGCGAAGAGCATAGGTCTCCGAGCTTGACAGGTCTGGATACACACCTAAATGGCGAACATCGAAGCCGGTGCCTGTCCAACGCGGAACGAAATAATCTCCGGAATTAAATGTAACCCCTTCGCCAAAAGCTGCAGAATAATCCCCAATAACAAAGCTCCTGACCTTGACCGGCCCGAGCTGGTAACGCGTAAGGCCGCCATAAAACTTCATGTCTGGGTAATCGAACGGATTAGCCCAGTTGTTATGGTCGATATTCTCGCCCTCGCTGCGCCCAAAACGAAAACCCTCTGAGATTGGGCCGTTGTTCAGACGAATCTTGAGATATGACAACGGATTTATCTGATCGGAGGTGCCGGCGAAACGCGCTTGTGCATAGCCGCCGGTGAGCCAGTCTATCGGTCGCTGTTTACCATAACCGATATAAGTTCGCACCGAAACATAACCGCGCGCCGAAAGCCCGTTAACCGATCTAAGCTGGCGTCGGTCCTTAACCTCACCGATATCTCTTCGGTGCCGAAGAAGAGCAATGGCATCCGTAGAGGAAACATTCTGAAGCGAGACTAAATCGCGGTAATCGAGCTCGAGAAGCGTGGGCATAGTGCGTATAGCATCGACCCACATATCGACTACCTCGTCGGAGACACTTTCACCCGCCAGCCATTCGCCAACACGAAAATAAAGCGAGTCAATTCTGTCGAGTGCAGAGGTCTCACCAAGTTCCGCACCAATGCTTACAAGTGGTTTAAGTTTGGCAAATTCTTTGGGTGTGAAAACCCCGAGTTCGAGGAGATCATAAATGCTATTGAAACCCCCTCCAAAACGCATTCTCTCACAGATAGCATCCCTCTGTTCTGGTGTAATAGGAAGCTCGCCGAGGGTTGAGCAATCATTACCGGAAAGCTCGACCTGCGCACCAAAAAGCGAGACAACAGCCAAAAACAGCAATAATGTAGTTTTCTTTTTATTGTCCAAAATCGATACCTATACTCGCGGCGTGTGAAAGAGGCAACGCCGGATGACTTTTTAACGCGTAATCGAAACGCGCGAATTTATATTTTAGGCCAACTCCCGCCGTAACCCGATCGGGATTGGTGACCGCGCCAAAACGGAAAGTAACTATCTCGTGCGGTGAAAAGGATATTCCGAGACCATAAGTATAGCCGGCGATGCTTTCCCTGCGGACATGAAAAACCATATCCGTAGCATTATATGGAGAATACCCGATAGAAGCAGTTACTGCACGGGGTATCTCTATGTCTCCCTCTACACCAAGATTAGTGGCTGTTAGGTTTTCAGCGAAAATGGAAACCTTGGTCCTTTTATAGATCACTGCCTCACCTGCCATATCGAATGCAGCCCCTGCGCCGGAACCGAGATCCATACCTCCAATGCTTTTACCATAGGACAGCGAATAAAAGCTTCCTCTAACAGCGAGATTGAACTCAGTGTGTATGTCTGAAAAAACCGGTCTCGTATAGGCAAAACCGATACTTGTCTCGGTCGAGAGATCGCCAACTGATTGGCCTCCAAGCACCGCAGAAAAACGACCGATTTTTTCGTGTGACCAGGAAGCCCATGCTGAAAGTTGATCGAAATCGGAGTAATTGAAAGACCGAATATAACCGCCTCCGGCGGTAATTTCGCCCTTATAGAAAAGCGATGTAGGCCCGGGGCCGATAGCTGGGGATATATCGGCCATACCAATTGCAGCGGGATCGGGCGGAGGGACCTCGAACACTGCAAGAACTGACCCGACAACAATAACTACGAAAATGGAAATAAGCCTAGTAGTCGTCATTTTAAAGCACTCCCAATAGCAATAGTTTTCTTAACTGACTCCCTAGAACCGGAAACTGGAATGGACTCCAGCAATAGCATATAAACCCCCTCGCCTATGAGTTGGCTTGTTTCGTCCCTTCCATCCCAATCCATCGAGACCGTCGATGAGGGCGTGCCATCATAGAGGGTTGTGACATTGCGCCCCATGCGGTCGAAAAGCCTTAGCACAGCACGACTACCCACAGGAACTGTGAACTGAACGTTCATATAATCGTCGCTTATGGGAACAAACACGCCCTGGGGAATTATTATCTCCGAGCTCTCCCCGGATGGCGGCGTTACAAACGGAACAATAACAATATCCTCCACCGAGGCAGGAAGTATCTGGAACTCGTCATTATAAACACCAGCAATACCATAGATAGTAATGCCGTCACCAATATTGATCGAATCTCCATCGAGGCCGGTCGTTGACCATATGCGAGCCGAAACATAGACACCGCCATCATCGACAACCACATTCCAGTTGCCGTCTCCGGTGCCGTAGCGGTCGTAAACCGTTCCTTGAACAACCGTCCAGACGCCTTCCCAAGCGGCTGCATCCGAGATCACCGAAGAATAATCGAGCGGTGTGGGTAGAGTATCCTCGCCAACAATCTCCCAATCGGAGACCTCGATCTCAGTTGTGCCCAAATATTCGCTAATCGTGCCGGAAACTCGTGCCACAGCACCGCGAACAAGAAGGGATTCCATATCGGCAGTGAGACTCCATTCAAAAAGCTGTATTCCTTTACCGCTTTCGTCCTGAATGTAGGCCTTAAGCTGCGTAGTTTTAAGCGCACCGGCAGCGGCGGTAATAACACCCTCGACAACAACCTCATCGAAGGCCGAAGGATCGGCCTGAATATCGGCTATCGGGATGACAAGCGTATCCGAAGGGCCGGAAGTATCGCTAGTATCAACCGTAGCTGAGATATCGTCATCACTACGCGGTTCCAAAACATATTCATTCCATGAATAGCTCATCATTCCGGTAATGGTCTCGATTGTATCGCCGGCGTTTGGGCTATAAGAATAGTCGAAGCCGCGCTTCACCTTCAAATTGCCCGTTACATCACTTATCTCCCAAAGCGAATCCACTCCCCCGACAACAACAACATCAGATAGAGTGACGAGAACGCCTTCGAGAGCCTCGAAGGTGTCTGCAACACCACATGACGTAGGCCATGGATCGGGCACAGAACCTGTTGAGTCGCTCGAAAACGCGGTGATGGTCGTAAGCTCGGTGAGACCGTAATACTCATCGACTGTGGCAGTTATGGTAATATAATCGCCGAGACTCACTGAATTGACATAGTCGTAAACATAAACACCATGCCACGGCCCCCCCTCCGAATCGGAGAGGTAATATTTGTCGCCGGAATATTCCGTAGCTGCAACAACCCCAGAAACCGTAACAACCTCGCCATCGTAGGGCGAGTCGCCGGACATGGAATACTGAATGTCGTAAACAGTCAGAGCCATGGAACTAACGACACACAAGATCAACAACATTAAAAAACACTTCTTCATAACTAACCGTTCCCTATGGTTGGAAGTGAAAACATAACTATGGAATATAAGCTATAATTCTGCCAGAGGCAAACTTTTTTGTTATATTTTTGCAATCCTAACGAATACTTTGTATTTATTAGCTTAGCGAATCTTTTTTCCTTTAAAAAATTAAAAAACGAACAAATATTTAATTCCCTTGATTTTTTTTGAATTTAATTTATTTTTTCTATATATTCTATGAAAATTATTTATCTAAACTGAGTATTTTAAAATACATATTTTATGGAGAGAGAAATGGCTTCAAGAAAAGACACATTAGCTGGATTTCTTAAAACACTCAAATTCGAAAACAATGATATAAGAGATAGTTTTCAAAATAGATTTAGAATACAAAAATATATTTATCTTTTGCAAGAGTGGAAAGGTTATAACTGGCGATATAGTTATAATGTTTATTTAAGCGGCCCATATTCGACAGAACTAGCAAAAGAGGTTTATCAGGTATTAGATGAAGATATTATAAGTAATACAACTACAAAATTACCGCAGCCTTTTTGTGAAGATTTGAAGGAAATTCAAGCTCTAACAAATTCGGATGAGCAACTCGAAGCGCTCTCGACCCTTTTATACATCTCAAAATCTTTTCAATTGGTTACTAAAGAATTAGACAAAATAAAAAGTTACGCATTATCTCGTTTTAGTTCTGTAAAACCCTTTATATCAAACGATGTTAGAGATGAAGCTTGGAGCATAATCGAAAATAAAAAAATGCTATAATTGTGGATGAGCTAAAACTCACACACCGTATATTGGACAATCTATACGGTTTAATATATCTATCCGATCTTGAAATTGAGCTAATAAATACCCCCCAGTTTCAAAGACTAAGGAAAATCAAACAACTTGGAGTCGCCGATTTAGTCTTCCCGGGTTCCCAGCACACGCGCTTTAGCCATTCATTAGGTGTTTTAGAAGTGACCGAGAAGGTATTTAAAAACATTAGGAGAAACTTGCCAGATGGTTATTCTGAGGATGATCTCGAATATGACAGAAAAAAACTCAGGATAGCTGCTTTATTGCATGATATTGGCCACTATCCTCTTTCCCACACTTTAGAATCCGCTTATCAAAAATATACTTATTACGAAACTAAATATCCAAAAAATGGAATATTAAAACAAGAAAATGCGTTAACCTTAACGAAAAAAGACCTTCATCACGAGTATATTGGCAAACACATTATTGAAAATTGCACAAACATCAAGAGTATTTTAAAGAAAGAGTTTTCAGAGCAAGATATCGAAGATATTTCAAACACTATTATTGGTGATTTGATACATGAAAGGCCTTTTTATGCTCATATTTTACATTCGGACCTAGATGTCGATACATTAGATTATTGCCTTCGGGATTCCGACGGAACGGGCATAGCCTACGGGAAATATGATATTAATTATCTTTTGGATAATGTTGTCCTACACTCGATAAATGATAAATTTGTTATTTGTTTTAAGGAAAAAGCGATACACACTATCGAACATTTTTTACTCGCTAAACACTTCTATTACCTTCAAATACTATACCATCCCAAAAGATTATTCTTTGAGGAAACCGCAACCCGATTCGCCATAGAAGCGATAAAAATCGGATGGTTACCGTCTCCAAAATCTTACAGAGACAAAATTATTGAAATAGAAGGTACATTTTATAATGATAATTATTTCTGGGACTTATGCTCAAAAGCATATAAAAATAAAACAATAAAGGACAATAAACCAACACCAGCGATGCATATCTATTCAAGAATTCTCTTTGAAAGACTCGCACCTAAAAATTGTTTAAAAATCGAAAAAATGAAAGAAATAAATGAAACGGATCGCGATCCTAATAACATTTGGAAAAAACTTAAAGAAAGCGTTTTAGAAAAAAGAGTTATAGAAAGAGAATTTACTTTTCTTGATTATAAATTTAAATTCGACAAGATAACAAATGACACTTTTGGAAGGTTTTATAATTATTTCAATATTACAAAAACAACCCAGGAATACCGTAATTCGTTAGAAAAAAGACAAAGTAAGGTTCAAAATAACGAATTCCTTATTCAATCACGTGATTCGATCAAGATAATCGACGAAAAAGGAAATATAGACTTTTTATCGAATAATAAAGACTCTTTGGCTTATATTTTAGCAAAAAATAAAATCGGTATTTATTTGGATTTTGGTGATTAACCTCCCTCCCAATCTAAAAATCACATAGCTTGAATTTTTCCTCGATATACTTAATATTATTAATAGATACTACAATTAGGAGGTTTTTATGAAGATCGCACTTATTATAATCGCATTCTGCGCTTTTGCTTTCGCACAAGCTATCCCTTTTTCAACTCAGACCTTCGAATTATCCAAAGACACGGGAACTCAACCCAAACCTTTTGTTGAAAAACAACAAATCGATCCCGCCGAGACCGAAGCATGGGGAATGATTAACGAAGCGATTTTTGAGACAGGTAAAACGACGACCATGCCTATATCCTCCGAAAATCTGGAGGAACCCGCAAAAAAGGAGGGAAATGGCACCGGCGATGGCCAAGGCAATGGAAATCATCACGGCCAACGAGGCCCTAAGAAGCGACCAAAGGGTTGGGACAAGGGTGAAAAAAAGGGCTGGAATGGCTCTGATATTCCTCCGGGGCAAAGCAAAAAAAGTGGAAGCGGCAATTCCGGTGGCGGCAAGGGCAAAAGTAGGAATAAATAAACAAATCCTTACATTCTATATAACATATAACAAAGGCGCGCCGAGTTTCGGCGCGCCTTTGTTCTTTCCATCTCGATAAACTATTTGTTCACCGAAATTGTGCCGTTACATATAGCCTCACCATCTTGTTGAATTACATAAAGATATAATCCCGGACGGACAGAAATACCATTTCTGTCCTTGCCATCCCAGAAACGGTTGGTTACATCTGTCAACTCCTCTATCGGACCGATTGTAGAACTATAGACTAGAGTATTTCTAATATCGAATATAAAAAGCTCTGCTGAACCCGAAAACATGAGCGGATAATCGAACACTGCGGCATCATTGATACCGTCACCGTTTGTAGTTATAGGATTGGGATAGATATTACATGTAATCTTGGGTTCCATCACGAACCACCACGAGAAAGCGCTAAGATTGGATTCGCAAAGATCAGGATTATCACCAGCATATGCAGTAATTCTAACCGTATCGCCTGCAACAAACTCGACATCAGATGCCGCTGCATCGAAAGATAACCTACCCTCCTCGTAATTAAGCTCACTCAAGGATAACTCATAATGATTGCCATAAACATCCATGGCGAGTTCGCTTTCACGAATGCCCGCAAGGTTATCCTCTATATCGACCCATATAGGCGACCTACCATCGCGGATAAGATTTGCCGAAGCCGGGAAGTTATTGCTGAAAGTCGGTGGCTCGAGATCGACAAGCCAGTTATAGCTCAAGGTATCCCACATCGGGTTGCCAAGACTATCCTCCGCTAGAGTTAACATTACAGTAACAATCTGCTCATTCGCCCAGAAATCGACACCGGGCGCAAAGGTTATTTCGCCAGCGGCGCCATCGTAGGACAGCCTACTATCCGGCCAGATTATTTGCTGACCTGCTATTACAAGAACCATCGGCGAAGGATCGACACCATCGGGATCAACAAGCTCGATCACGATTGGCTGGTCGGCACAAGAGGATATCTGTCCCGGAAGAGGTGTTATCGGTGCGGCTGTGGGCCCGCCCAATATTTGACATATACTATCCGCAAAGATCGTTGTTCTGTCGAGCGGATTAAGGAAATCGAAGTCATTATCTGTCGAGGTAATCCTGTAAGAAATATTAGTTGTCGAGATGAAGGTGCCAATCGCCGACGTCGTCCGCCAGAGCCACCCACCCTCGATAGCATCCCAACTTCCCGCCAGCGAATCCATAGGCACCGGGCCGTTGGCATCTATATCTACCTCGCCGTCGGTGTCCCAAATAAGTTCGGCTCCGAACACACCGCTCGGGTCGGTTATCCTAGCCTCAATAAAGACAGGTATCTGTGTGCTTTCATATTCGGGGCGGAAATCGTAAATATTTGGACCGAGCGTATCGTCATCGCCAACAGAAAAATTCCAAGAAACACTGGAACTGTTGGGTTCACAGTAATCTGGCATATTGTCGAAAGCTGTTATAATAACACTGACAATTCCAAACTCTGGGAAATAAATGCCCGTGCCGAGTGTATCCTCTGGCGCTGAATAGGTTATCCCGAATGCAGAGGCCATCACCGAAGCCGGATCGAGGGTTAACAGCGGTGCAACCCAATCAACACCATCTGCGGCCACACGAAGACTAATCGGAATTGCCGAACGATAGACACCATCGAGGCGAATATCGAGGCTATCGGCATCTACACCGAGAATACTATCTGTAACATCGATAGAGATCGTTTGCTGCCAATCGAGCGTGATAAAGCCATCAACAGGATACAACGATGCAAACTGCGGGGGGGTTAAATCCATGGTGAAACTCCATGACACCGGTGCCCCGGCGAGGGGGTTTCCGAGCATGTCGTCTGCAGAAATCAAACTAACATTCACAAGACCATCTGACCAGACTGATGGAGGTGTCCATGTCAGAGTCGGATCGTCCAAATCGAGCTCATCGTCAGAGGTCGTATAAACAACACCGCCAACCTCAAGCTGGATTGTTGTTTCATCTACACCATTGCTGTCAACGAGGGTAACAATAATCTGTTGAAGGCTGCATGCACTGACTGTGCCGTCGAGCGGTTCTATGATAGTCGCTATCGGCCCACCGGTAGCTATACTAAATCGCCAACAATGCAAGCTATCATTAGGTGGACAATAATCGGGATCGTCGCAAGCATGAACACAAATATCGATATTGTCACCACCGCTGAAGAATAGACCGGCATCTGAGCAAGAAAGAGCCATTATCTCGCCGTCCCATGAAATGTCCGGGGAAGTTAGATTGAAGATAATCGAATCGTTCAAGGTCATCCAAAGGCAACTATCGGCTAAACCTGCAATCGAATCGGCGATGTGAACCGATATATCCGGCGAAGGATTATCTATTATTGCAAAAGGTGCAGGAGTCCTCGACCAGAAGGCTGGTGGTGTGAGGTCCATCCAAAACCACCAATCGAGTGGAGTCACAAGTTCATTCCCAAGCAAATCATCTGCGGAAACAAGCTCGACATGAACCGGGCCATCAGCCCAAATCGAGGGTGGTGTCCATATAAGTGTAGGTTCATCCCACTCTATTCGCAGACTGCCCACACGATAATCTATCCCATTGACACGCAATAGAATAGTCGAATCGGAAATACTGTTCGAGTCCTCTATTGTTACTATTATCTGCTGAAGACTACACGCACTGACTGTGGAGTCCAACGGCTCGATTATCTCCGCAATCGGCCCTCCGCGACTAATAACAATTGTTCGGCAATAGGTCGTGTCGTTGGCATCGCAGTAAGGGGCCACAGTATCCGGAAGGTCGGCAATTCCGAGGCAAAGCTCGATACTATCACCGCCAGTCCAAAGAATTCCTAGGCTGTCGGGATCGAAAAGAAGCGTATCACCATGCCAATATAAAGCCGGAATCAATAGATCGATTACACCGTATCCCTCAACATCGAGCGAAGCCGAGTTATAATCGATACCGGCTGGTGTGTCCTCGAGTATAAGGGTAATTAACGGGCTTCTGTCATCCACCGGCACACCGGGAGTCGGAGATACTGAAATTAAAACCGGCGGTTGGTAATCTACAATGAAACTCCAACCAAGAAGTGTCTCCAGCGGATTACTAAGAACATCAGAGGCTGCAAGTAGTGAGCAAACAACTGTCGAGCCATGAGTGAAAAATCCCGAACCACCATCGAAGGTCAACGACGGCTCCGACCAATCCAATTCTGGGTCATCAGCTGTATAACTTAAGCCATTTACCTCGAAAACAATAGAATATCCATCGACACCATTGGAATCAAAGATAGAAATAACAATATCTTGAGGATCACAACTCGTTATAATCCCATCTGTTGGGTGAACTATTGTGCCTGCCGGTCCCCCCGGCTCTATATCGAAACTCCAACATGTATCAAGAACATTCGGACCACAATAATCAGGTAAATCCTCGGCATAAACGCAAATATCAATAACACTCCCACCCACGACAGTAATAACATCGCAGAGATCGAAGCTAAAATTACCTCCTGCCCATACTACTCGACCATCCGAAATATCGAGATACTCAGAGCCATCAACAGTAACTTCGATGGAAGCTTCATAAAGACCGCTACCAAAGTCGGCTAAATCGAATGATATATTCGGGCATAACGATGCTACCACGCTTCCCGGTATCGGACTTATAGAGCTTATAATGGGCGCCTCGAAATCGATATTGAAAGTCCAAATAAGCGTATCCTCGTTTGGATTGCCAAAGCGGTCCTCGGCATAGAGCAAGGAACAAATTACGGCCGCACCATCAGACCAGTCACTCGATGGTGAATATATCAACGTATCCGGTCGGTATTCAAGTTCCGATGCAGTCGTCATGTAATGGACTCCATCTACACTGAAAATTATTGTTCCGCCTATTACCGTATCTGGATCGCTAACCGTAAGAATTATCTCGCCCAAGTGACAGGCACTCCATGAACCATCCACAGGTTCGATGACAGTCGCCACAGGTCCTCCGGTCGGAAGGAAGAAAGTCCAACACGTATCGCCAGTGTTCGGGAGGCAAAAATCGGGTATATCGGAGGAGCGTATACATATTCTAACAGTATCACCGCCGGTAATAAATAATGGAATATCTATAATATTAGCTGAATATATACTATCTGTCCGACTAAACCATGATTCTGAAAGGTCGAACCACGACGTGTCTGATGAAGGAAGAATATCTACACCTATGAGAACCCCATCGAGATTTGTGCCAGCCGGCTCATCGGTAAGGTTAAATCCCACAACCGGTGTAAGAGTTCCAATACCTGAACCGGGAGCAGGTGCGAGCGAAAAAGCAAGCGGTGATTCAAGATCTATTTCGTATTCCCATGTATCGGTGCCATAGGCAAGTGGATTGCCAAAAATATCATCTGCAGAAATAAGTTCGACACGAACATGGGCGGCGTGTGTCCATAGAACTGAGGGTGCAAAGCACAATGTGTCGGAAATATAGTTCAATTCCGGGTCGGCGGTGGTGTAATCAGTGCCATTAACGCGGAGGATTATACTCGATTCATCCAGACCGTGTGGTATATCTGAATCAAGAAGCTCGAGACAGAAACCCTGATCATCACAGGCGCTTACAGTATTCGCAAGGGCATCGCCGCTCGATGGATCGAAAATCATGCTATAAATCGGCCCCAATATATCGATATAGTAAACCCAACAATGCGTAAGCACATTTGGCGGGCAGTAATCCGGCGAATCGGCTGCGCCTATGCATATACGCACCGTATCATTATGGGAAAATACATAACCTAGATCGGCGCAATCAACCGAACAGAAAAGGCTATCACCAGTAAATGCACCCTCGAAACCGGGATCACCAAAATAATGAGTCGTTCCGTTTATCGAGATTGTGATAAGTGATATATCGAGCCCAGAAAGCCAATCTGCGAGCACAAATGTAAAGCTTGGTGAATCCAGGGCGAGAACGGTGCTGTCGATTGGATCGATACCCCATATAACCGGTGGTGTCAGATCAACAATGAAATTCCAGTGAAGTGTATCGCCGAGTGGGTTCCCCACAAGATCGACACATTCTAGAAGACGCACGAGAATAGTATCGCCGTTATCCCAGAGAGTAGGCGAGGAATACGCGAGCGTATCACCACTCCAAATAACTGTGGAATCGTCGCCGTGGACATCGATGCCATCCACATTTAAAAGCACCGAAGAGTGATCGATGCCATCGGCATCGAAGATATAAACAATAATACCCTGATCGTCACAAGCAGAATAGGTCCATGGCAGTGGCTCGATTATCATCCCAATCGGCCCAAGCGGGTTAACTATAAAGAACCAACATGTGTCGAGAACATTAGCTGCGCAATAATCCGGCAGGTCATTAGCTGTAATACATATTTCTACAGTATCTCCTATGTCGAAAGCCAGCCCCAGATCGAGGAAGGAAACCGATACATTCGGAGCAACATAAGAAACACCTGCGCTATAAAGATCGAGTAAAATCGAATCGTTTATCGATATTATTACCGAAATCTCATCGAGGCCACTTAGTGAATCATATATGTTGAAACTAACCGTAGGGCTAGCCTCGGGAATCGTCGAACCGGCCGTGGGGATTTCCCCCCAGACCACCGGCGCTGAAATATCGACATACCAATCCCAGCAAACGGGAAGTGTATCGTTCACCACACCATATATATCACAAACCGAATCGACACAACAGTGAAGCGTTTCGCCATCAGACCAGAGAGAAGGTGGAGTAAAACGAAGAGTATCATAGTAAAAATCAAGATTAATACGATCCACCAAATATGTAATACCGTTGACACTAAATCGAATCGAAGAGGCATCGACAGAATCGTCATCGGTGATCATAACAAAAATCCCTTGATCGTCGCAAGCGCTCCATAAACCATCGAGTGGTTCGATTATCTCGATATGCGGTGGAATGCAGGGCGCTGTGGAGAAACTCCAAACCTCACTAGTATCCGAACCGCAAAGGCCATGAACAATGATGGCCCAGGTATGCCTTTCACCGCAAAGAAAAGATTCGCTCCATCGCGTGCCGCTTAAACCTGCTGCAACCACAAAACCATCGAGAATAACATCGTAGGTAATCGGAGGCGTTCCCGCCGATGCTGACCAGTTGAAAGCTATCAGAGCATCTGGAGTATGATCGGTGCTCCCATCGGCAGGTGCAATAAGGGTAGGAGCTATCGGTGGATAATCTACGAAAACCGTAGCCGAATCATAACCCTGACAACCGAACGGACTAGTAACAGTGCAGACATATTCTGTTGTATCTCTTGGGCTTACGAGTATTGGGTTCCCTACGAGACCACCCGGTTCCCATGAGAAGGTAGCGCCCGGTAGATCGGGCGATAAGATAGCGGTGAGCGTAGCACTGTCTCCGAAACATATAAATTGATCCTCAACAGTAAGAATCGGATTCGGATGAACTATCACCGAACCGGTATCTGAACCATCACAACCGAAACTACTTGAAACAAAGCAAGTGTATGTCGTTGTGGTCCCTGGTGTTATTGTAATATCCTGAGTCGTGAAACCACCGGGTGTCCAGGAGTATGTGTAAGTCCCAGGGGGGGTTACATTCGCAGTAAGAGTGGCTGTTTCACCTTCGCAAATGTCCACCGGCGTAATATCTACCTCGGGATCAGGGTGAACATTAACAGTCACCGGTGCAATTGCAATACAATCCTCAAGAGCAGTTATTTGGCAAGAATATGTCGTGGTCGTTGTGGGACACGCTGTTGGATTAGGCGAAGTTGGATCTGAAAGGCCGGTAGTGGGCGACCATGAGTAATCATAAACCACAGGCCCAGCAGATGAACCGCTTCCTGTAACCGAAACATCGTCGATATACCAGCCATCATCCGAGAATAAGAAGTCTGACTCGAACAGGAATCTTATATAGACTACATCGCCGCACCAACTCGAGATGTCTATCGTCTCATTAGTCCATCCTTGCGAGCCATGGTATGAATCCTCGAGAGACATAGGGCCGAACAGGTGCATGCCATCGTATCCTGGCATGTCAAGCATAAACCAGGGCCCCGTGGGAGACGTGCCAATATAAACCTGACAACCATCGAAGCTTGCGGTGTAATATGAATGCCAGAAAGAAAGAGTAGCATTGCTGCAACCGGTAATATCCACACCGGGAGTAACAAGTGATGCGCTTTCACTGTTGTTGTAGGCCCCTCCGAGGTCGGTTCCCCAGCAGCGCGAGCCGGAATGAGCCGAGCCGGGGCCCGAGGATGGCGTTCCCCACGCCCAATCATCGCTCGAACCAGAATGTGTCATCGACACAGAGGACTCAAAATCGCTCGACCAGCTTCCACAATCGTAACCACTTCCAATGGAATCCGGCCATGCAGAAAGCTCTGTGCAACCACCGGCGCAAATATCGGCATATTCCACAGTAGCATTAGCCCCGAAGTCTATGGTTTCCGGTATATTAATGCAGTAATTCTCTATTTCAGGACCGCCTCCGGACCAAGTCGCAGAAATATTATAACACTGTGTTGTCCCATAAGCCGAAGGCGGAATGCTGACTGTCCATGTGGCCAGTGCGCTACCTCCATAACCGGCGATGGAACCGAGGTTTTGGGGGTTTGCCCCACTTGCAAGTGTAAACGGAGTTCCCGATAGATCGAGCGTCGCCTGAACATTCAAAGCCGTCGAAGTCCCGATATTCGTGACAAATGCCTCCACAGTGAACGGGTTAGGAGTAATATCAGTACAACTGGTTTCAAACATAGGTGGAGTGTGATAAATTCTCAGCCCGGTTCCCGAAGTGATATCGCCGATACCATAATATGTAACAAATATAGCCGAATCCCCAGGGCACACATTGCGCGGATACCATTTTACCATAGTGGCAGAATCGCCATAAGAACTTCCTGTGTCTGTTACCCAGTCGCTATCTGCCCATCCGTTACCCACCGATGAAGGCCAATTGCCATACCAAAAAACATCGGGCATTACCGCTTCAAAACCGATAAGCACACCCAAGGCTGTAAGCACACCAGGACCAGGCGGATAGCCACCTTGGTAAGCACGCCAAGTAGGCGGAATATCCGGCGCAAAAAAGATCTCAGCAATACCTGTATAACCGTATGCGGTCGAAATCTCCGCGTAATCGTCATCATCGAGCATAGTATCATAATACACTATGCAACCAACATCATGACAAGAACCATCAGCCGGTTTCATTACCGTCTTAAACTTAACCTGCTCATTCTCGCCAGGTGTTCCTCCAAGGCTAACCGGCGTAATTTCCTGCCTTATATAAACTCCGTGCCAGTTGTTCCATATAGAATAGACCGTCGAACCAGTCATATAATTCGAAGATGTATTGGGCAAACTTTCATCAGTTTTTGCGGAATAGCCATCTACATAATACATCACCCATTCAGTCCCCGGAGATCCGGGAAAAGAATACGTCAACCGAACATAGGAACCCCCACCACCGGGATCTGCACCCTCATCGAATTCCCCCGATGTTTCATCGACATCGGCGCGAACCCAATTATTTCCAGACAACCAATCCATAGCCTCGGAAGGCCTCGCACGCGGAGACATGTCTTCAGGCTCTATAAAAAGATTGGCTTTCCACTCTTCATAAAGCGTTCGATCGCCAGAAATTTCAGGGGTCAACAGCTCCGATATTTCGCTCCGAGAAGACGCGCTTAAAATTGAGCTGGATAGGATGAGTATGAACAAAAAAAACTTTATCAAAGCTTTCATAAAAACTCCGTCGATTCAAATTAAAAACTCTTTATAGAATAATTAATTATTCTACATTAATCAAGTCCAATTGTGTCAAAACCAACCCTCTAAATAAATTTATTGAACATCTTGTAAACTATTTTTAATCTGAACTTTTTGCCTCAAAAAAAATGCACCCTAAGTTAAAACCCTAAAAATCAACACCAAAAACTCGCCGTTAAAGTTGATAAAAAGACCGTAAAATATTGTATCACCGCTGGCGCGGGAAAAGGGGCTGGCGCGAAATTTGCCGCATTTGCAAATTTCGTGACAGAAAGGCGGTTCGGGTGGGATTTTTGAGCAAAAATAAATTGCCTAAAAAAAACAGGTAAACGGAATAACAAAAATCGTGACAGCGGCGAAGCACAGAAAAATAATATACAAGATCAAAAAAATATCTCATTTTTAACTGGAATTTTTTCCATCAAGTAATTTTCCCTTTCAAATCCATCGAGAAGCACCGAGTAAAAAGCGGTTCAAATAGGCATTTGCCTATTTGACAATAAAGCCAGAATGGGTATAATTCAGGGATTTTAGGTATGAAATATGCGTTAAAGTAATATTATGAAAATATCGATTCTAAATAAATATCTGCTCTATGCATTAATCGTCCTCACGGCGATGGCCTTTGCCCAAGACAAGCCTACAGTGCCTTTCACTGTTGCACGCCTTAAATATTCCGGCTCTGGCGATTGGTATGCCAATCCGTCATCACTTCCAAACCTACTTGAATATGTGGGAAAAAATACCGGCATCCCGGCAGTTTTCACAGGCAAATATATCGAACCCTCCGACGACGATTTTTTCAATTATCCATATCTTTATATGACCGGCCACGGCGATGTCCGTTTCTCGGAACACGATGTCGCGCGGATGCGCGAATATTTGACCAACGGAGGTTTTATACATGCCGACGACAATTATGGTATGGATAAATCGCTTAGGCGGGAAATAAAACGAATTTTTCCCGATAAAGAACTCGTCGAGTTACCATTCGACCACGAGATCTACCATTGTTTTTTCAATTTTCCCCAGGGACTACCTAAAATCCATGAACACGATGGCAAACCCCCGCAGGGATTCGGAATATTCCACGAAGGCCGACTTGTCTTGTATTACACCTATGAAACCGATCTGGGCGATGGCTGGGAAGATTCAGATGTTCACAATGATCCACCCGAAAAGCGCGAAGAAGCTCTCAAAATGGGAACCAATATCGTAGTATATACCCTCACTCGACTATGAAATCTGCCAAAAAGAAAATATATAGCTTTCTTAACTCGGCAAAAAACAGATATATATCTGTCGAGGCAATTGGGGGACTGCTTCTCTCTTTAGCAGCAATCATTGGTTTTGCTCTGCTTTTAAGCCTTATAAACGGGCTTTTCTTCATGGATTCAGGCACGCGAACAGCCTTTTTTCTGGCATGGATTGCTGTAATTATAATAACTTTCGGAGTTTGGGTAATTTTGCCCTTTATAAAAAGGCCTAAGCTTCGCACTATCGCAATAGACCTCGAAAGGGCATATCCCATCCTGAAAACGCGCTTGGTCTCGGCTTACGATTTATTGAAAATAGATTCTAAACGCTTGGGGTACTCCAGCGGACTGATAGAGGCCGCGATTATCGATGCCGGGGAATCCATCGAAGACTTGAAACCCGGAAAAATCGCACGATTATCCTCGCTTCGAGAAAAATCGGCCTTTCTAGGACTTGCTCTAATCACATCTCTAGGGCTTTTTAGCGCTTTTCCAGCGACGTTCCGCAACGGCCTTTTAAGAGGAACCCATCCTTTTGCTGATTTGCCTCGCCCTACCTTGACCACGCTCGAAGTTACCCCCGGAGACACCCAGATCACCAAATACGATGACCTCGAGATAAAAATCGAGGCTATGGGCAAAATGCCCGATAAAGTCGTTATCTATCGGCAATTTGAAAACGAACGCGAAGAACGCGCATACCAAGCTATCCGTGAGGATAATGACCACCACACATGGAGTTTCGTTTACGAGGATATTAAACGCGATTTCATGTATCGAGTCGAAGGCGGGGATTTCATAGGCACGCCATTTGCCGTAAAAGTTGTTGATCGTCCGAGGATTATCAATTTGAGCCTTACACTGAATTTTCCAAACTACACAGGTATCGCAACACAACACCTTCAGGAAAACGAGGGCTCAATCGATGTGCCCTATGGAACTTATGTTACTATCGAGGCACGCTTTTCTAAAGATATTGTCTTTGGAGCACTGGAATTTTCCGATTCAACCGAGAAAAAAATCGAAATTGACGAGCGAACCGGTAAAACAAGATTTAGAGCGCTTAAAAACTATAGCTATCATATCGCAGCCGTCGATGCTGAAAGCCTCTCCAATGATGACCCCATCGAATACTCCATCCGTGTGCGCACCGACGAATATCCTTCGGTAGAAATAACCTTCCCGGCAACGGACGTTCAGCTTAATGAAAACTTGGAAATACCCCTCGCCTTTATTGCCGAGGACGATTATGGTTTCTCGAAATTCGTAATCACTCACATTATTCAAAATTCTCCTGAAGATACAATCCGTCATAGGATAGACGCGAATATTGCCGGCCTTCGGCAGGTTGGAATAAACTATCTCTGGGACTTGGAGCCTCTTGCCCTCGTGCCAGAGGATGTCATTTTATATTGGGTCGAGGCTTATGATAACGATGCGCTCACCGGTCCAAAGATGGATGCTAGTAAGGTATATTCGGCGCGCTTCCCAAGCATCGATGAAATAATCGAGGAAATCACCGACGAACGCGAGATGCAGGTTATGGATATGGAGGAGGTTGCTCGAAAGGAACGAGATATCAGTAAAGACATATCAGACATCACGCGCGAACTTAAGGCAGAACGCGAGGTTAGCTACGAACAAAGAGAAGACCTTCGCGAAGCTCTTCAAAAACAAGAACAACTCCTTGAAGAACTCGAAAAAACCGCCGACGAATACCAAAAAACCACCGATAAGGTAGTCGATCAGCAGATGGCGGCATCGGAGATAGTCGAGAAGATGATGGAAATTCAAAAGCTTCTCGATGAAGTCGCAACCGAGAAAATGCGTGAGTCGATGAAACAACTTCAGGAAGCACTCGATTCCATGGACCCTGAAGAACTGCGCCGCGCTGCAGAGCAATTCCAACTCTCGCAAGAAGAGCTTATGGAGAGGCTCGACCGCACACTTTCACTTCTTAAGCGTATGCAAATTGAGCAACGCGTCGAGGATATGAAAAACCTTGCTGAAAAACTCAATGAAATGCAAGAGCAAGTGAGCGAAGGTCTCAAAAAAGGTGAGATGTCTAAAAACGAAGCAGAGCGAATGCAGGATAGAATAACAAAAGGAAGCGAGTTATTGGAAAAAGGCACCGAAGAGCTTTCCAAGATGATGGAGGAGTTCGAGGATATGCCTTCAGAAGCCGCGAAAAAGATATCCGATAGTATGAAAAATAACAGCCCGAGAAAAAAATCTTCGCAATGCAAAGGCTCGATGCAATCTGGGGCGATGAAGCAATGTCAGGGGCAATCCAAAGAGCTTTCCGAGCAATTCGAACAACTCGAGAATCAATTTGCCCAGATGCAACAACAGATGCAACAACAGATGTCAGCAGAGCTTATGGCCGAGATAAGAAAAGCTGTATTCGACCTTTTGGACCTTTCTTCTCGCCAGGAGGAACTTACAGGACTTATCTCCACCGACCTTAGGAACTTCGACCTCGCCAGAAGCCTCGTCATTGATGGTTCAAACATACGCTCCGCACTTCAGCGCGTGACCGTTGCTGTTATGAATATTGCAAATAAGAACTTCATGATACCACCCAGCATCGGTGCGCTTTTAGGCAATGCCAACAGGCAGGTCGATGCTATGCTCGAGGACCTCGCCCAAGGGCGCGGATATGGTGCACATCCGAGAGGTTTAGAAGCAATGGCTTCAATGAATGTGGCAGCGGAGAAACTTCTCGAAACCATGGACCAGATGAACAGTTCCTCCAGTTGTAGCGGTTCGCAGAGTTTCTTCCAACAAATGCAAAGTATGTGCGATAAGCAAGGACAGATTAATTCGATGACCATGCCCATGCTTCAAGGTCAAAAACCGGGCGGCTTATCTCTCGACCAGCAAGCCGCAGCGGCTCGCCTTGCCGCCGAGCAGGAGGTCGTGCAGAAAAGTGTGCAACAGCTATCTAAAGAGGCTTCCGAGCGATCCGATATTGCAGGCCGAATGGACGATATAGTCGATGAGATGGAGGAAGTTGTCAAAGAACTTCGCTCTAAGAACGCCAGCGAAAGAACGCTTCAACGCCAGGACCGAATTCTTAGCCGGATGCTCGATATGCAGAAATCGCTTCACAGGCAAGAATACGAGGAAAAACGGAAAAGCAGAACGGGCGAAAATAAAGCTCGAAGAAGCCCAGATAGTCTTCCAGAGGACTTCGGGGAGCGCAGGGACGTGCTCCAACAGCAACTGCTTCGAGCGCTTAACCAACCATATCCGAAGGAATACGAGACCTTGATAAAGGACTATTTTAAAGCGCTCAGAGACAACGGAACAACCAATCCGGTGCAAGATGAAAACTAAGTTCGTTATATTGTTCCTATTAATATTGTGTATCGCTCTTTTTGCTGATACATCAAGAGATATCGAGCTTTCGAGAAGGTATGTCGCTCTTGGTAAATTCGAGGAAGCACGCCTGCTATTAGAACCTCTTTTCGAGCAACAACCCGAGAATCAAAATATCCGCCTTCTACTTAAACAGGTTTATCTAGCCTTGAAGGATAACACTTCCTTATTGCAGCTTATCGAGGCAGAGCTCGCAAATAACCCCAATGATGCCAACCTCTGGATAGAAGTCGGCAATGCTTCGCTTTCATCTGGCAACGAAGAGAAAGCGAAAAAGGCCTATAAAAATGCGGTCAAACTTGTTCCCAATGACAAGAATAAGATGCTCGACATTTATCGATCATACATGACCTGGGGATATACCACAGAGGCGGCGGAATTACTTATCTCAGCTCGTAAAAGGGGAGGGAATAATGCATCATATGCCCTCGAGATCGCAAGTATTTACGAGATCGGCGGTAAATGGTCAAAAGCTGCAGACGAATACGCGCTCTATTTGCAGGAGTTCCCTGACCGCTTTCCAGATATCGAGCGCCGCATGAACGAAATTTCCGCCGACCCCGAACAGCTCGACGACCTTGCCGATGCAGTGGTGAAACTCAAGGACAACGGCATAGAGGGTGACAGGATAAACCGTATGTTAGCGAGACTCAGGGTGCGCCAGCGGGATTACCTTGCAGCAGTTAAAAGCCTTATCGATGCGGAAACCAAACGCAAGATGAAGGGCATTTATGTTCTTGGATTCATGCGCGAAGCACTAGCTGCCGGCGCCCACGATGCCGTGATATATGCCGGTGAATATCTCGCGGATGCCGAGCCTCGCTATACGCAAGAATCTAATCTTACAATGGCCTATTCGCTCAAAGCCCAAAACCGGATTGATGAGGCCGAAAACCTTTTAAAGAAACTTATCAAAAGCAAAACTCCGGCTATCGCAGGAGAAGCACTTGTTTTATTTGGCAGGATCGACCTCGAGAACAAAAAGGATCTTAAAGCCGCGCGCGAGATGTTCACTGAAGCCATCGAAAGCTACCCGAAAATCGAACAAACTGCCTTTGCCTATCGGGGGCTGACGGAGGTTTATTTTCGCAATAATGACTTTTCTTCCGCCGAACAGGTATTCACCAAACGGCGCACAATAGCGCCGGACGATCCATGGGCGTTATTTGGGCTTGGAGAACTCGCCTTTTTCCGTGGATCAACGGACACGGCAGGTGCCTATTTTAGGGGTGTAGTCTTGAGCTTCCCAAAATCGGAGGAAGCCAACGATGCCGTGCAATATCTAGCTCTCTTGGCCGATGCCTCCTCAGGCGCGGATATGTCCGAGATAACCTCTGCATTTGCCGCTCTGCGTAAAGGCGACTCTGAAACTGCGCTTTTAAAATTCGATTCGATAATCGAAGAACACTCCTCGCAACCATGGGCAGACCTTATATTATGGGAACGCGCACAGCTTAGGCTGAGCCTTGGGGATAAAATGGGCTGTCGAACCGATCTTAAATCCATCTCAGAGCTTTTTCCCGATGGGTATCACGCCTCACAAGCCGTGGAAATACTGGGTGATCTGGCATTGGAAAGCGGCGACCTTCAAGCAGCAACTCACTATTTCAACCAAATATTGACAGAACATCCCTCTGCTGTAAATATCGAAAGGGTCAGGAATAAGCTTAAAGCAATTCCGGGGAACATTTGAAAGCGCTCGAAGTAATAGCCACAGGAAAAGCGGTCTTGAATAACAACAAAATTGAAAATCCATCGCTCGAATCGCGGTGGATTTTAGCATTTATTCTAGACATAGCGCCAACAAGGCTTTACTTAAACCCGGAAATATCTAAAATGGACAAAGCAGAATTCGATGCTGCTATTGCTCGACGATGCGCAGGGGAACCGATACAGCTTATTCTCGGAGAATGGGAATTTTTCGGAAGGCGTTTCACTATTAAATCGAGGGTGTTTATCCCGAGACCGGAAACTGAAGGTTTAGTCGAGCTGGTCTTAGGTTTGCTCGATATTAATCAATCATTTGAGGGTCTCGAGGTTGGAGTCGGCAGTGGAGTTATCAGCATCAGCATACTTAGCGAAATGCCATCCATTAGGATGACTGGCACGGATATTAATCAAAAAGCCCTCGAATCGACCTCTCGAAACGCCGAATCGAACAGTGTTTCGGATAGGCTTAGTTTGTATTTAACCGACAATTTCAAACCAGAAGAAAAATTCGATTTTATTGTAAGCAACCCGCCATATGTTTTGTCGAGCGAGATGAGAAACCTTCATCGAGAGGTTAAATTCGATCCGCCAGAAGCACTCGATGGCGGTCCTGACGGCCTCGATGTCATCCGAAGCATTTCTATAATGGCACAAAATTGGCTTAATCCAAAAGGTTTTATCGCGCTAGAAATACATGAGGAATCGGGTGTCGCAACAGCAGGTTTATTTCCCAAAAATGGTTTCTTAACTGAGATTCACAAAGATATTCACGGCAAAGATAGATATTTATTGGCTTTCAAGGAGTAAAACATGGAAAGGAAGATTCAAAGGCTTAATTGGCATGAGTTTACGGACATCATCGAGAGAATAAACGGAGTTATATTACCTATAGGCACTATGGAGGCACATGGGTGCACCAATCTCGGCACCGATATAACAATTCCGGAGTTTATTGCCGAACACCTTGCCGAAAGGCTCGACATGCTTATTGCGCCCTCGGTGAATTACGGTATCACTCGAACTCTGCTCCCACTTCCCGGATCGATGAGTGTTTCGAGTGAGCATTTCGAGGCTTATATCTTCGATATTGCTGAATCATTAATTCGCGCCGGTTTCAAGTTTGTAGTTTTTATGAATGGCCACGGAGGGCATATCGACGAGCTTGCACGAGTCGCGCGTAAACTATGGGAAAAGACCTCGGGCAATAGTATTGTTTTGCATTGGTGGGAATTCTGCGAACCGCTGACAGAGAAGCTCCTCGGAGAGGCCGGCGGCCACTGCGGAACCGATGAAACATATATGGTTATGTCTGCTGATAACACCCTTGTAAAAAAAGAGGAAAACATTCAAAGAGAAAGCTTTCTGGTTCGTGATGGCGCATATCCATACCCTAATGGAGGCTCGATCTTGCTTTATAAAGAAGGGCAAGGAATGCCCCGCTTCGATGAAAACGAGGCCAAGCAATACTCCGAAGCGGTATTGGATTATATCGAGAGTTACATCCGAGAAGTGTTGTCGGGATGGAAATTCCATAAGGTGTAGTTTAACTACACCTTTGCCCGATAAAACGATAGCACCTCCGATATTTATGATTGATCGAGCGCATAATATGCTTAATCTTTCTAAAAAATCAAAAGGTAGGATATATGCAAAAACTCATTTTCTTAATGATATTGATTTGCACTGCAATAGTATCTCAGACCTCGCCGGAGGATTTCGATAGCCTCTCCGCAACCGAGGCAGCGGAAATCGCTCCCGATTCGCTGAGGGAATCCCTTTTCGAAGCATATGCCGACGCATTGGGTAATTGGCAAGAGTTAGCTGCTTTTATCGAGAACTTCAGTGACAATAATATCAAACTCGAATCCGCAATATGGCTAATCAATATAATGCCTCACCTTGACCGTTTACTGGCAACAAACCGAATTTTAACAGAACACCTCGAATTTGCCTATGCCGCTCGGGAAAAAGCACCATGGGGAATACCTGACAGCATGTTTTTGCCATATATATTGGCATATCGTTTAAGTTATGAACCGGTTACCCTCTGGCGCAAAATATTTTTCGATAAGTTTTCCAGCGAGGCATTCGGGACGGGAGACCCCAAAAAAGCAGCAAGAAAGATAAACGGGTGGATCGACGAAAATATCGACACCTCGGGATGGGATTTCTTTGGTGGGATGCAGTCCCCAGATATGACATACAAACGGAGGAAAGGCTCGCGCTCGGAAATCTCTTCACTTACAGTTGCCATTCTGAAATCACTTGGAATACCATCGCGAAATGCTTCGATTCGCACCGTTCGTGGTGAGGGCGCTTCCATGAACTGGGTAGAGGTTTTCGATGTTAAGGAAGACAGCTGGTTTCCTTTATATCCCGATTCTCCAGAGCATTTCGGAGATTTCGCCTATCCGGCGGAAAAATACCCCGGAGGAATAACCGTTGTCAATGTAAAAAGCGCTTTCGAGTATGATTTCAATACCTCGAAATACACACCGATAGGCAAATTAAGGGTTTATATAAACCGCAGAGGCAAGCCTGTGGATAAATGGGAGCATTTCAGCGTAACTGTTTTCAGTGGAGGCGCCTATTGGCCGCTCGATGAGATTGGAACGGCCACCGATTCAACGGGCATATTCGAATTTGAATTGGGCGTTGGTGAATATGTTCTCCAAAACGGCACTCGAGACAACACCGGAAGCGTGTGGGTGCAAACCTTTCCATTTGCAATAAAAGAAGGCGAAATCACGGAAATTGAAATAGAAGTTTCAGCGCCGCAGTATATGGAGGAGCAAACCGAATCAGGAATACTCCCGGTGTTCACACTTAACGACCTCTCTGGAAATCCTTTTACTCATACACAAATCAAAGCTAATAAACCGACTATACTGGCCATATTCGACCCAAAGGCTGAACCCTCTATTCGAGCGAAAACGGTTATAGACGGGCTTTCCGCCGAATTTGGCGATTCGATTAGGTTTTTTAATATCATAATCGAGGAAGATAACGACGAATCTCCCAAATACGATTCTGAAAGACGAACACTTATCGATAAAGGCGCCACGCTTACAATGAGTTTCCTCGGATACCACGAACTCGAGGCCCTTAAAATGGAAGCCCTGCCCGCAATCATTTTCTGCCCGGGAACCGATTTGCGTTTCGAGGTTATCTCACGAGGGTATAATACTAGTCTCAAAAACTTGATCGAAGAAAGGATTGCGCTATGGCTTTCACGCTAGTGCTTTTTCTATCCTTAGTATGCACGTCTTTTTCAGGAATTCTTTCTGATGAGAATGTTCGACCCATTATTCAATCGACCATAGCCTGTCGTTTCGACCACCGATATGCCAAAGCAGATACTATAATCGACTCGTTAAGGCTGGTTTTTCCTAACGATCCAGCACCGCTTTTTTTAAAAGGCTCTAATCTTCATGATAAAATGACTCATTACGAGGACTATAGTGAAATTTTTACAATGAATTGTATTCTCGACAGTGCTATAACGCTTGCCTCGGAAAACCTTGTTGACCCTTGGAATTTTTGGATCATTGGTTCTTCATTGGGATATAAAGCCATGGCCGAAATCGAGTCCGGTAACTACTTTTCCGCTTACAATACCTCGCGCGAGGCTTTAGATTATTTAAAAACTGCGATGGATTCCCAGGAAACCCGTGCTGACGCGGCATTAGGTGCTGGAGGTTATTACTATTGGGTTAGTCGAAGCCTCGGTTTTCTGACTTACCTTCCTCTCGTTCCGGACAACCGTGAAGAGGGCCTTGAATTACTTCGCACGGCATTTACTGAATCTCATTATTCTCGTGATGCCGCTGCCCACGCATTGGTATATATTTTCTGCAAGTCCGAAGAGTTCGATTCAGCCAGAGCATATAGCTGTTACATTGAGGAAAAATATCCGTCGAGCCTTCTTCCGTTATGGTATAAGCTCTCTATCGCGGAAGCCTTGAAAGACCTTTCAAAATACCTCGTTGCAGCGGAATCACTCAGTTGCGCCCTCGACACACTCGGTATCAAGCAGGGGGCCAATGCAATCGAAATCCATTATTTTTCAGCTATCGCCGCTAAGGACCTAAAATTGTGGGACCGCGCGATTTTTCACTGTGATAAAGCCCTTGATTTCACTGATAATAAAGCATTATTCGAGCGATTCGAAGACGAACTCCATGAGTGCAAAACTATCCGTGAATACTCGAAAGAAAGGATGGCACAATGAAGTTGGGCGTGATCGGTGCTGGGGCATGGGGAACTGCCTTTGCAATTCATCTAGCGAAACAGGCGTATAAAATTTCCCTTTGGTGCTACGAAAATAAAACTGCAGAAAATATAACAAAAGGAGAAAATAACGACTTCCTGCCCGGGATTGAAATACCCAAACTTATTAAACCAACAACTCAACTATCTACTGTTGTCGAAGGCGCGAAAGCCATCTTTTTCGCGGTGCCCGTCCAAAACCTCGCTTCGGTAGTCAGCAGAATCTCTCCTCACGACATCTCAAAGGCACAAATTTTTATCAGCCTATCTAAAGGTATCGAACGAAGCACCGGTAAACTACCCTCTCAAATCATCGATGAAGCCCTGAAAATCCCATTAAAGACTATAGCCTTATCAGGACCATCTTTCGCCGACGAGGTCACGAAAGAGCGCCCAACAGTGATGGTAGCTGCCGGCAACATTCAATTATCCAGGGATGTTCGACGCATAGTCGCTTCAGATTACCTTCGTGCATACAGTAGCGACGACCGAGTCGGTGTCGAGTTAAGTGCCGCGTTAAAGAATGTCCTTGCTCTAGCATCGGGCATGTCTGATGGCCTTGGCCTCGGGGAAAACGCGCGTTCGGCGCTTATCGTTCGCGGCCTCGCCGAAATGCAGAGATTAACCTTGGCCTTAGGCGCTAACCCTCAAACCGCATTCGGAATCGCAGGCCTCGGGGACCTTGTTCTTACTTGCACTAGCGGAAAATCGCGTAATTATCGTTTCGGACAAATGCTTGCTCAGGGAAATCCCGCCTCAAAGATAATCTCGCTGAATAAATGGGTAGCAGAGGGTGTTTTCACAGCTAAGGCCGCATTAGAACTTGCAAAAAAGCATGGCGTAGAGCTTCCTATTACAGAACAAGTATCGGAAGTAATAGAAGAAAATAAAACTCCGTTAGAGGTTTCTTACGCCTTGATGACAAGGCCTCTTAAAGACGAATTCCCAAAATAGTTTATTATTAGCCTGTTGATAGTGTATTTAGCGGTTTAATTGGATTTTCCCCGTAATGCGCTTGTCTATGGCAGTTGGGACACAAGGCTATGGCATTTTCGACACTATCCTCATTACCTTCAGACAAAGCCTGAATATGATGGACTTCGAGATAAGGAGTGCCGTCCGATAGGCGTTTAAATGGAGCGAGTTTCCCACAACACTCTCATTTCCCATTAGCACGATAAAGAACCTCGGCAACAACATCAATATTGCGTATAAAAGATGTAGATACAATTTTTATTCTTTTTGGCATTACAGGCGCTGTTTTAAGGCGTTCCCACCGCATCCAAGGATCATCTCTGAGCGAACAAACCACTTTTTTGTGAAATGTTACTTCATCCTCTATAGATTCTTCAGACTGCCCCTTATCTAGATCAATATGGAAGGAATCCCCATTTCTAAAACGCCCGGAATTTATATATTTTTCGGTGGCTCTTGAGAATGAGGCCCAAAGGGCTTTGTTACTTATTAATCCTGGAAGTCCCGATATCGACTTCAAATACGCCCAAATTAATGGATACTTGGGATTATTGGAGAATATCTCCGGGCGATACTCAATCCCATCGATATCCAGAGGGGAATGATCCACCAAAAGCCATACACCTTCGTCTTTGCAGTCGAAACATATTGCCGCAAGATAAATCCCATAGACAATGATACTTATTGTGGACAAATGAACACCAAACCAGGCGTTATAGACGCCTTTGGTGTTTTCGAAGACCTTTTGAAAAAAGGCAACCGAGGCCCAAGAAATATCTTCACTTATGCCATACCTCGAAAACCACTGAGTTAATTCGTTTTCCCAGTCATAAGCCATAGCAGGGGGGGGTTCTACAATGAAAAATATTATTTAATAAAAACTAACTTGGTTCGCGCACACGAATTGGCAATGCGAGCGAAGTAAATACCTACCGGCTCAGCGCTCGCGTTCCAAATAACCTCACATTCCGGTGCAACCGATGGGATTCTGACTAGCATCGACCCATAAATGTTATATATCTGCACTTCGGAATCGAACGGCGCACGGGCGCGGATTGATACCTCACCATTAAAAGGATTGGGGTATGTCGTTATGGAAATCTCATCAGGACGCAATATCTTGTCATCAACAAGCGTCGGATCTAGCAGAACAAATGATTCCGATGTATCGGCCGTTGAGTTGAACACTGAATCGTGAACAGTAATTCGGAAATAGCATTCACCACCATGAGTATGTGGAAGATTGAATTCAAAATCCTCGTGCTCGGTAGGATAAGACACCTGATTAACCATATGCCATGTTGCGCCGGCATCTGTAGTATATTCTATCTCGGCGAGAATTACGCACCGGTTATCATATGTGTCGAATCCAATAGTGAAAACCGAATCCATAAAGAGCGTATCGCCTGAGAGTGCCGTCGTGATATCGGTCAAAGGCATCACACAAAAATCTAATAACCTTGCACAAAGCTCCTCTTTACTATTGCCACCGCGCGGGATATTGCCGAACTGAAATGGCAATGTTACCATCGCGCCAGGCGAATAGCTTCTGCGTTGTATCCCTCTTGCCGGGCATTTACTCGAGGCATTGAAGACATAACGCAGATGGTGGCTATCCCATACCGCATCGTTAATTATAATATCGTCCACACTCGATGTTGCACCCTCTGTCGGGTGATAATCGAAGCTCATTCCATCGGCGAAGGAGCTGTCCTCACCCACAAGCATGTCCGGTGCACCGCCATCATCGACAAGAAGGAGTGCCCCGGTATAATCGGCAAAAGTCCCTGCATAAGTGTAATGGGAAGCGGAGGTATCGCAATATAGTTTAGCGAAGTCGTTACCCTCGAGAACAACAGCTGTTTGCGAACCGGGAGTTCTGCCGGTAGCATCGAGGTAAGCAATAATCTGAGCTTGCTTTGCGGCATCGATATCATCGGGACCACTACCATCGATCCAGCCCATCGAGATTATAACTATGCTGAAGGGATTAAGGTCTGAAGGCCAGTCTGTCCCGTAAGAGTATAGTAGCGTATCTCGCATTCCATAAATATCTCCGCCTTCATCGGCTTGAATAGCATTAATAGCCTCTAACCATCCATCGCGAGGACGAATTATAAATGTCGATGACGAATCCGGGTGTTGGAAATTTGCTCCGGGGGCAGCGGCATCCCAAATATATATGCTTCTGGTGATAGCATAAACCGAGCTTATCGCAACAAAAGTTGCGATTAACGCAAAAAACAATATGTCCCGCTTTTTCTTCATATATACCTCTCTTTCATGGAAAATTCTAAGAAAAAGCCCTTTTATGTCAAGTTTTTATTTATTTGTGCTCATAGATAAATTCGCAAATTTATAAAGGATTATAAAATTCATCCATGATTAAATGGTTTATATTATTATTCTTATCGAGTGTATTTGAACACATTATCTAATTTTGCATTCGATCCAAAAGTGATAGCTCGACGTCATGTAAATGTCTTTTAATTATATCCTTATAACCTTGCAAAATGCTGTTCTCCCAGAGCGTCTTACATTTAAAGTCTTGGAAAGGTCTTTACTCCAAGTGCCAAAAACAAGTTGACAATACATGCTTCGACATGTAAAATAAAAAGCCTAAAAAAAGGAGATATATGCTAAGAACACATAATTGCGGTGAACTCCGCGCAAATCTTGCTGGCGAACAAGTGAAATTGGCTGGATGGGTCCATCACAAACGCCATCACGGCGGAGTGCTTTTTGTCGATCTTCGCGATAGATACGGAAGAACTCAACTTACTTTTAAGCCTGAATCGAAGGAGCTTTTCGAGCGCGCTGAAAAGATTGGCCACGAGACCGTGATCTCGATTACAGGCACAGTTACAGTCCGCCCACCAGAGGCCAGGAACCCAGAGCTTCTGACCGGCGAGATAGAGGTTATTATCGAAAACATGCAGGTATTATCGATTGCGGAAACACCTCCTTTTGTTATCGAGGATGAAGTCAAAGCAAGCGAAGAAACACGCCTCAAATACCGTTACCTCGACTTACGACGTCCCGAGATGCGTGACACCATGATTCTCAGAAGCAAGGCTAGCCGTATAACTCGGAATTTTCTCTTCGATGAAGACTTTTTAGAAATAGAAACCGCAACTCTCGTCCGCTCAACACCGGAGGGTGCTCGAGATTTTCTCGTTCCAAGCAGAATGCAGAAGGGTAAATTCTATGCCCTTCCACAATCACCACAAGTATATAAGCAATTGCTAATGATCTCCGGCTTCGATCGCTACTTTCAACTTGCCCGTTGCTACCGCGACGAGGACCTTCGCGCAGATCGTCAGCTTGAATTCACACAAATAGATATCGAGATGAGCTTCATTGACGAAAACGATATTCTCAGCCTTGCGGAAAGACTACTTGCAAAGCTTCTTTCGAAGCTATCCGGTGTCAATCTCAAACTACCGATCCCGCGAATATCCTACGACAAAGCGATGCTTCTCTATGGTAGCGACAAACCTGATCTTCGATATGGTCTTGAGATTCACGATATCTCCGAGCTTGCAAAAACCAGCGAATTCAGAGTCTTCTCCAGTGCTGTCAAATCTGATGGAGCTGTTCGCGGAATATGCGTGCCCGGAGGCGCAGCCCTTTCGCGTAAACAAATAGATGAACTTACCTCGAAGGCTCAGAAACTTGGGGCAAAAGGATTAGCTTATACTAAATTTGAAAATGGCGAGTTTGTGGGAGGCATCTCAAAATTCCTATCGGAAAATGAAATCGCCGGTATTCGAACCGATTTCGATCCGCCTGAAAACTCAATTATTGTTTTTGTCGCGGATTCCATCAAGATTTGCGAAAGGGTTCTCGGTGTCATGCGTGTTGACCTAGCCCACTCTCTCGGGTTAATCCCTGAGAATGCATGGGAAGCTCACTTCATTGTTGATTTCCCGATGTTCGAAGAGGAAGAGGACACCGGTAGGTTGGTAGCACGTCATCATGCTTTTACCCAGCCGAAACCCGAGGATTTACACCTGCTCGAGACAGAACCATCTCTCGTGCACGCTCGAGCCTACGATCTAGTTCTCAATGGCCATGAAATCGCCGGTGGAAGTATTAGAACACACGACTCGGACCTCCTCGCACGGGTTCTTTCAGTTATTGAGCTCACCGAGGAGAAAGCGCGCGAGAAATTTGGTTTCCTCCTGGATGCTATGAAGTATGGCGCACCACCTCATGGTGGTATCGCCTTCGGCTACGACCGAATGATCATGCTCATCGCCGGTAGAAACTCCATCCGTGATGTTATTCCCTTTCCGAAAACCACTGCTGGGCAATCGCTTATGGACAATTGCCCCAACACCGTTGACCCTGAACAACTCGATGAACTTGGAATAAAAATCGAAAAAGGGGAAAATGCCGAATAATTACAAAAACATTAGCACTTCTGGAAAATCCATTAGGGTATCACTCCGAGATATCGATCAACGCGGTCTTTTCGGGCCGCGAAATCTCTATGTTCGTGATATAGAACTAAAATTCCCAGTTAAACTTGTTGCACGAGGCGATGAACTTCAGATTTTTGGTGAATTCGAGAGCGCACGCGCCGTCGAGTCGATAATCAACCAGATGATTGAACATCTTGTGAATGGCGGAGTTCTTTCGGAACAGGCCGTCGAATATGCTATCGGACTGACAAAAAATGAACTCCCCTCAAACAACTTCGATATTGCAGAACAAGAACGTATCGTCCTCACCAATTGTAACGATTCGGTTCGTCCAAGAAGCGAAGGGCAAAGCCTTTATATAAAGGCTATTGCGGAAAACGACCTCATCTTCTCGATAGGCCCAGCTGGAACAGGGAAGACATACCTTGCAGTGGCTTGCGCAATTCGCGCATTCAAAGAGCGCCAATGTACGAGGATAGTATTGGTTCGACCGGCAGTCGAGACAGATGAATCGCTGGGTTTCTTACCGGGAGATCTTAAAGAAAAAGTCGATCCATACCTCAGGCCGCTTTACGATGCTCTCTATGAAATGTTGCCATCTTCCCGTTTCGACAAACTTATTGCCGAAGGAACTATAGAAGTCGCGCCGCTTGCTTATATGCGCGGTAGAACTCTCAACAACAGTTTCGTGATACTAGATGAAGCACAAAACACGACTATCCGCCAAATGAAGATGTTTCTCACCCGTCTCGGGACGAACTCGAAGGCCGTTGTCACCGGTGATATAACCCAGATAGATCTTCCAACCAACAAAGCTAGCGGCCTTATCGACGCGCAAAGGGTGCTCGAGGATATAGAGGGGATCGAATTTGTTTATCTCAACGAAACCGATGTTGTCCGGCACCGTTTGGTACAAAAAATAATCTTAGCATATGACAAGGTAGAAAAACCACTTCACTCAAATCATAATCAAGAGGACGATAAAGGATAATACGAACCCATTAACTCTTTAATTATAACAAGGTTGCACCTTCCTCTTAATTTTTTCCTTGACATGACCACTTTTAATATCTAGATTTACTATTGAGTTATATTAAATATTGGAATGGAGGGGTCATGATAAGATCAGTCGCGATTTTTCTTCTCTTTTTAGCCATAACCTCAATTGCTGCGCCGAACGATGCAAAATCCGGGTTCTATTTTGCACCTATGTTGACCTCCGGGCACTTTGGGATTACAGCACATAATCTGCCTATCTCATATGCACAATTAGCAACTCCTACATTGACTCTTAACAGCCTCGATGTTGCACCAGACAGGGGATTATCCTTAGGGGGTAAACTGGGCATATTTTTCAGACCCGAAATCCACGAGCGCAAGAACCGTTGTGATTTCGAGGTGCAATTCGAGTATGCGCCGGCAAAATTCTGGTTCCAGACCATCGAACTGGAGAATGGCGTTAGCGTTTATGGCCAGGATAAATGGGATTTGAAAAATATGAATCTTGTTGGCCGTTTTCGATGGTCGGCCGAGGTCGGCGATAGATGGCAAGCATTTGTCCATTTTGGTTATGATATAGACTTCATTACTCTAGAAAGTGCAACGGCCCTCTCAAACGGTCTCAATCTTGGAGCCGGCATGCGCGTGCGTCTTTGCGACCACTATGCTTTTTACTTCGAATATGAAACAGCTTCATTGAAAACAATCAAAATAGCATATGCTGACATTGATGCTACTGCAAATCTCGCTCTTCGCAACTCGACTGGCACAACCGGCTATGTCACGCTTAAACCGAATTATAGTATGGTATCTGTTGCGTTCGAGTTCCCAATCGAATTTTGCATGTCTTGTAAAGACAAAAAAAATCGGGGCGACACACCTAGGTGGTAGGCCAACCCCGATAAATCCAATTAATTCTTTTCTATTCGGGTTTTTTCAATAACCGCTTTAGGTCGGGTAGTTTGGGTAATTCTATGCTTTGAGTTGCTCCCGATACTTCAGACTTCGCTCCCTTTTCCCCATATTTAGTAAGCTCTGTCAAACCTTCGCCCTCGCGAATAGCCCTTACAACACCGGCTATCGGAATCTCCGGGGATATCCATATCTCTGTTTTTCCCTCTTCATCCGTGATTGTATATTTGTCGCATTTAAATTTGCCAGCCGCGACTTCAATAGTAACATCCTTTTTGACATCGATCTCGACTTCTGGAATTTCAATTTCTTCAACGGGTTCAGTCTCGGCGCCTTTGGCAACCGGTCTATTTGACGGAAGCATAAAATCCATCTGGCGAGGCTGTTCTCCCTGAATCTGAATTATCAAAGACACAGCGGCTTCTTTATTTTTCGGATCGGTGCTTTTAAATTTGAAGATACTCCATTTACCCTCTTGATCCGTAGTTTTTAGCTCGAACCAATAATACTCGATGTCGTCTTCCTTCTCCTGAGAAATTATGGAAAACTTCATCTTCTGAGCATTACCATCGTTATCTTTTATCATATATTCCACCCACGCTCCAGGGGTGATCTGAGGTGTAACTTCCGGAACATCGGGAAGCGCGCTTAACAAGTCGAACTGCCCGAAGGCGGCGAAACTAAGCAAAGCGAATAAAATCGCCGTGAAGAACCTGAATCTCAATGGAACCTCCATTTCATTTTGGTATTGGTCTGAGCTCGATTATGTTTTTTTCAAACCATGTCGTTATCAGCCAATCTTTAAAAAAATTATATCCAATTATTGCATCGATTGCAGTCGGGAGCCCCAAGGAATTTATATGTGACAAATCACTAATAACCACCGGATAATCATTACGAACTACAGGTCCGATGATTAATTTCTTTGGGTAAACGCTTTCTACTGGTGTGCGTTTCTTATCCGCACCGACAAGTGTGTCGCTTTCACCTGATTTGTAGCTCTTCCGTGGTAGATCATTGAAAAACTCCGGTGTCATAACACCGCCTCCAGCTCCGCAATCCAAGACTATATAGCCGGAGTGCCCTTTTGCAAACTGCGCAGTTGTATAAAGCAAATGAAGTTTTCGGTCGAATCCGATTGTGTGAGTCGGTTCGCGAGATAATATTTTATCCTCAGGGTCGATAAGTTGGCCCTTTTCATCGAGACGGCTCAAGAAGAGTTTACGTGAGGAATAATCGATAGTCCATGCAAATTTGCCAAGAAAATCCGACCCGAGAAGACCGGCGATTTCGACATCGAGGGCGGTGGACAAGTGAGAAAGGTCCATTGTTATGGCCATTAAATTGGTAACCACAATGTCCCCAAGAATAACACTATCGATGGTAACTGCGCCTGTGTTTTCAATATCGCCACTGACCCCCATAGCCTTTGCAATAACCATATTACCAACTGGCGCGAAACGGGAGGCCATTTCCGAGTCTAAGACAGAAAGGGGTGTGCCGTTATCGACAATGAGATTCACTTTTTCTCCCCCATGGAAAAAAGCCTCCACGACTATATGATCGAGATCATCGGCAAATTTTACCTCCGATAAAGCTGGCCCATCAATTGCGAAACCCATATCCTTAGTGGGGTCTTCAACCACCAGCGCTTGAAGTGCGCCAGTTCCCATACGCGAAATTTTCCAGACACCATCACGCATAATTATTCCAAATTCATCATTGGTCTCTTGCATATTATCACCGGCTACAAGCTCAGCTGTAATAGTAACATTAGCTTGGTCTCCATGTCTTTCTATCTCGACCGACTTAACCTCGCCAATTTGGAGAACACCCATCGAGATTATTTGTTCAAAAACCATAGAGGAAACCTCTGGCCCAGCGCCAGAAAAATCAAAATCCTTGTCGAGATATGGCAAAAGCGGTTCTATCGATCGTAAATTGAGTGCATTTTTATAAGCTTCTACCAATTGAACAACCTCGGGTGGCGCTGTTTCAGCAACGAGGGATATTGTAATAATCAACAAAACGAATGCTACTGCTTTTTTCAATCTTACTCCTCATCTTCTTGTTTGGGAAG
>JAGLDC010000062.1 GCA_023145965.1 bacterium
GGAAGTGTTTCTTCAGAAGCACTCCCTCCACTGGAAGCAAAAGCATATCCTGCGCCAAAACGGCCATCCTTAATCTCCATGCGCCACCATTTGTCGCCTACCTGCTCAATATAGACTCCATTAAATATGCCATTTACCCAGGATTCTTCGAGCTCAATCTTCGCCAATGTAGCAACGACATAACATGTCTGAGTATTAAAAGAGGCAACATAATCAATAGCATTTGGAATGCCTTGATACTTTTCGATCCCGGGGTATAATTTTAGGGAAGTCACGGCGTAGTTTCTTCCTGCTATCTGTGGGACTTCATAAACATCGCTAAGCCAAGTCATAATAAATACTGGTTCCATGCCCCATTCACCGGCTACAAGTGTGAACATAAGATGTGAATATTCCTCAACCGACTGATCGAGAATAGTATATCCTGTTAATCCGTCAAAATGCTGATAAACATTAACCTTATCCACATAAACGCGTGCTTGCGGGTATTCAAAGCGTTCTCCGTTTAGGGTTAGACTTACCATGTAACCGCCAACAGGTCCCTGACACGAAGCCATCCAGAGAAAAAAGACCAACATCGAGGCAAATAATATTTTTCCATGTTTCGAGTTCAAAATGCACCTCTTCTAAAAGAAGTTTATAGGTCTTGGATCACGGGTTACGGAGTTTCATTTTGCCCACTATTCCCATCTAAAATGGGACCCAACAATCCAATACACAATAGCTAACATTCCTCTACAATTCCTGTAACTGCTCAACTTTATCGACCGCACCGAGAACAACCAATTTGTCTTCAGGATATATAATTTCTCCGGCCCCCGGGACGACCACGACAGACGGTGTTGTTTTCGGATCTGAGCGTTTTATAGCAAGAAGCTCCACTCCATATTCCCGACGAAGATTTAAATCGATTATGGTTTTATTAGCAAAAATATCCGGAGCGACAATTTCGATTATATTATAACCTTCGACCAAAGGTATATGGTCAATAATATTCGGGGAAGCAAGATAACGGGCTAATTTTTGTGCCATTTCCTTCTCGGGATAGAGAACTTGATGAGCCCCCACGGCGCACAAAATACTGCCGTGCTCCGGAGAGATTCCTTTAACGATGATTTTTGGAATTTCTATCTCAGAGAGGTTCAAAGTTACAAGAACACTAGCCTCGATATCATCACCCAGAGCAACGAGAGCAACATCGACCTCAGAAATTCCTATGCTTCCAAGAAAAGCCGTATCGGAAGCATCGCCGACAATGGCATGGGCAACATGCTCTCGCATATCGTCAACCCTCGTGCCATTTTTGTCTATAGCTAAAACGGGCAGGCCTTTTTTGCTCAGTTCGGTAGCAACGGTTGAACCAAAACTCCCAAGACCTATAACTGCAAATTGACGCATATTAACTCTGTTTTTTTATGATTAATAAATCCCTATATCTGATAAAATAAATTCCTCCGGATATCAGAGTAAGTATAATCGATATTCCGAGTAATATCCACTTAGCTGTTTCCAAACCCATAAGAGATATAGCAAATGTGCATACCCAAGCAAGGGGCGTTACACGGCCAAAAATCGTTGGTGTCACAAGGGTCTCGTAATCGACCAAGATTCGCAAACCAAATACGAGTATTCCAAGATCACGAATGAAGATTGGAACGACGGCCCACACCGGCACGTATCCCTCGAAAGCCAACACTATAGCCACCGAGTTTATGACCAGTTTATCTACCACCGGATCCATCAATGCACCGACAAAGGAAATCTGTTTTAGGGCCTTTGCCAGCAAACCATCAAAAACATCGCTGAGTAGCATATAAACACCGATAATCATAGAGGGCATCGGCCCATAGATTTCCATGTGGCTTAAAAACCAAAGCAATACAGGAAGGGCAACTATTCGGGAAAGAGTCATAAGATTTGGGATCGTAAGAACCCTGTCTGAATAAACGTTTTTTTCATCTTTGCCATGAAAGCGCTTGGAAAAATACTCTGTGTCTTTTACCTTTTTTTTCATACTTCAGTTAAAACATTCACCTCTCCCCCGTGCATCCTATTAAGTTCGTTTTTTCGTGCTACCTCGGATAGCCTCTCCAATTTAACTTTTGTCCTTCCATTTTCTTCAAATTTTCTTATTCTAAAGTGAAGATCAGCGAGCCTTGCTATCTGTGGAAGGTGGGTGATTACCAGTATCTGGCCATCCCGGGCAAGGCGTTTAAGTTCCAGTCCGACTGCATTTGCGACATCTCCACCTATACCCGTATCTACCTCGTCGAAAACTGAAATACCATCGAAATTCTTTGATTTTATAAGAGCTTTAATCGCAAGCATTATCCTTGAAAGCTCGCCTCCGCTGACTATCGAGGCCAGGGGCTTGAGTTCTTCGCCCTGATTCGGTGATATGAGGAATTCCACATATTCAGAGCCTGTTGGGAAAAGCGCGAATCTCTCGCCTTTTATTACTATCGGACCATTCGTTTCTTTTTTCCTATCGAATTTAATTTTGAAACAGACGTTTTCCATCCCCAGCGGCGCAAGCGATTTTTGGATTTCCCGAGCGAGCAACGGCGCAGCCTTCTCGCGGCCTTCTCGAAGCAAGTCGGCCATTCCGACAAGTTTACCTCTTCTGTTAACTATATCCTTCTCGTTCGACATAGCTTCTTCCTCAAGCTTAGCAACCCCCTCTTCGGACTCTTTGATTTCGGAAAGATATTGTATAAGACCCTGAATATCCTTGTTGTATTTCCTTTCGAGTCGCTCTATTAGAAGTTGTCTTCCTCGAAGAAACTCGGCCTCTTCGGGGTCCACATTTACAGAATCGGCTATATCTGATATTTCACGGGATGCCTCGGTAAGGGCAGTTTGTGCGGTTTCGAGCATCTGGTTAATATCGACCGTCTCTGGAACAAGACTTGCAATATCCATAATTGCTTTTTCCGCATTCGCGATAAACTCGATAGCGTTGTTTTCGCCTTCGGAGATGGAGTTTAACGCCACATTGGCACACTCGAGTATTTTCTCTACGTAATCTATCCGCAACAACTTAGACTTAATCTCCTGCCACTCCTCGACATCTAGATTGGCCTCTGTAAGCTCTCGTATTTCGAATTCGCGTAACTTCGACCTTTGCCGAGCAATCTCGATTTCATTTTTCAAATGCGAAACACGAGCTCTGATTTCATCGAGAGCGTGAAACTCTTTTTTATAAGCCTCAGACATTACCTGCAAACCTGCGAAACTATCCAGTAGGTCTATATGGGTTGTCCAAGCCAAAAGAGATTGGTTTTCGTGTTGTCCCAGTAAATCTGCAAAATGAGCAGTCCTCTCGGCGAGTTCAGAGATAGTCACCGGGTGGTCATCGACCCACGCATAGCTCCGCCCGGTCGATATTATTTTATGCTTTACCATTACAGTTTTCACACCGTTTTGGAAAACACCTTCGATCTGCGCCGCATTTTCCCCGGTCCTGACCTTGGTAGCATCTGCTCGCGCTCCGAGGAGAAGCTCTATAGCATTTACTATCAGGGTTTTGCCGGAACCGGTTTCTCCTGTGAGAACACAAAGACCTTCTTCGAGTTCGAATTCTGCGTAATCTATAACCGCAAGGTTTTCTATTTTTATTTTCCTAAGCATAGACTATAGAAATTTAATTCGCAATAAACCATCTGTCAAGAGCAGACATATTTAATTGAGATTATGGATGGTGTTAAATCTCTTGACTTTCAATGTGTCATGGCTTATTTTTTAATGCAAATAGGAGGATAAATGTTTAACGGATGTACTGTTGCACTTATCACACCCTTCGATGTGTGTGGTAAAATAGATTATGCCTTACTCGAGACTCTTGCGGAGCTTCATCTGCGGGCGGGTACCGATGGAATCGTTTTGGCCGGATGTACCGGCGAAAGTTTCACTTTGACTGATACCGAACGCCTCGAGGTGTATAAAATAATTAAGGGCATTGTCGGTGGAAGAATAAAAATAATTTTAGGAACGGGCGCTTCATCGACTTCGGTAGCTCTTTCCAGAACGGAAGCCGCTCTCGAAATTGGCGCGGATGGTGCACTTGTTATTACGCCTTTCGGAAACAAACCATCACAGAGCGCACTCATCAACTATTTTACCGAGATTGCTAAGGTCGGGCTTCCAATTATTCTATATAATGTCCCGGGGCGAACGGGCACCTCTATCGCACCACAAACTGCTATACATCTTGCGGAAATCGAAAATATTGTTGCCATAAAAGAAGCCAGCGGCTCCTTAGATACAGTTAGCCGTATCCTTGGCAGTTCTGAAATGACTGTCCTTTCTGGAGACGATTCGCTCACCTTACCAATGCTCTCTATCGGGGCAAAGGGTGTTATATCAACAACAGCGAATCTCTTTCCGTTCGATTTCGGAGAAATGGTTCACTCAGCCCTCGATGGAGATTGGGCTAAGGCGGCAAGAATCCATCTTAAAATGTTCCCGGTTATGAAAGCGCTGTTTATTGAAGGTAATCCGGTCCCACTTAAGGCCGCTATGGTGGCCGAAGGGATTATAAAGCGCGAGGATTGCCGCACTCCACTCGCGCCACTTTCCGATAGCAACAGGCGCATTCTATTGAAGACACTCGAGGACTATAGAATTTGAAAAAGATAAAGCTTGCAATAAATGGTGCAGCAGGGCGCATGGGCAGAAGGCTTATAGCACTTGCCGATGGCGATGAACGTTTTGAAATAGTGGCCGCTATCGAATCGATGGAACACGAGCTTATTGGCATCGATTGCGGTATCTTGGCGGGGATTGGGAAACTGGGGATTCAAATTTCCGAAGAATCCACACTATTTGACGTGATTATCGATTTTTCGACATTGGAAGGAATCGATCGAGCATTGGAAATTGCGCTTGAAAACAAAGCTGCAATAGTCAGCGGCACTACCGGGTTAACCCCTGAACTGCTCGATAAGATGACAATATCGGGTGAATCGATAGGGGTTTTCTATTCGCCCAATTTCAGCAAGGGGATTTCTGTATTAGCTTCCATGTCAGCCTTTTTGGCACATACCCTACCGGAAGCGGATATCGAGATAATCGAGATGCACCACCGGGATAAAGCCGATGCTCCCAGCGGAACGGCGCTCAATTTGGGGGAAAAAATCGCCGAGGCGAGAGGGGAGATTCTCGAAGATATTGCCGTCTATGGCAGAAAAGGCCATACGGGAAAAAGAATTAATCGAGAGCTCGGGATACATGCCGTTCGTGGTGGTGGAGTGATCGGCGAACATAAGGTCATCTTTTCCACACCCTATGAATCGCTGACTATAAACCATTGCGCTCTTAATAGAGATTTATTCGTCGCGGGTGCGCTTCAGGCCGCCGCGTTTGTATTTGACAAAATTGGATTTTTTGGAATGCAGGACTTGATTCCCACCTAAGGAGTTGGATATGCGTAATTTAATTTTCTTTTCGCTGATCGTATTATTTATTGGATCGGCGCTTGCTGTCGATTGGCCCACGCCATCTGATTTGGAGGCCTATAGCGGGCTTTCAGGTAGAATCGATTTGACTTGGAATGCCGCGCCGCCGGTTTACACAAACGATACACTGTCATATGATACCGGCCTCACAGGTGGAGGCGGCTATGCAGACCTTGACAGTGGGTATTATTCGGTGCGCTTTTCACCCGCAGGACCTTGTAGTATTTTAACTATAAACTCATATTTTTTCGCTGCCGGTGGTGACAGAATAATCCGTTACCATTTTTGGGATGTTTCCGAATTCGGCTTCCCAGATATATATGCCAACCTTGTTCCACCCATACCCGACAACACTATCGGCACAGGTTGGAACAACAAAGATGTATCTTCGAGGGGAATAGTATTCGACGGTCTTTCAGACTTTTATTTGGGAATCGATAAACAAGACACTATCCCAGAACTCGGCATCGCTGTGGATGACACGATTGGTGCAACAGTTCGCTCTTATCGCACCGATTTCTATTATGGCGGAAATTTCCCAACCTCCGGAGACCTTTTAATCCGAGTGGTCGTCGTGTATTTGGAGGATCACTCGGTGGCAACCTTGACCGGAACTGTGGGTAAACTCGTTACACCGCTCGTGCCATTTGCCGAGCCTGAGGAATTTCTTCCTGAAATGCCAATTCCCGAGAGATTCGATGGAAGCCCAATTGCCATGGCTCCCCATGCGGCAACTTACCCGACTTCATACTCGATATATCGAACTAACACATGGAGCGACCCTTTGTCTTTATCGTTTCATGCAACGATTCCCGGATCGCTGACTACATATTCAGATCATGGTGTCATCGATGGCAGCACTTATTATTATTCTATTCGAGCAGATTTTGATGGTGGCGTTAGCGCCATGCCCGATACTGTCTATGCAACACCTTATTCAGGAACTGCTGCCACGCTTTATGATACCTTCATGGTCGATGATGGAACACCCGACGCAGGCGTTCATTACGAGGATGCTGTTCTCGCTAACAAATTCCATGTTGACACTCGTTGCAAGATCATTCGCATCCAATATCAGGTGAATACTCCCGGTTATGGTATCCCGAAGGTATATTTAGCAGATGGCCTTGAACCCGGGCGCGAGGCGCTTGGCGAAGATACTCCATATGCACTCTCCGAAGGCTGGAACAACATTAATGTTTCCGGTTATCGTGCCTTTGTAGAGGGCGATTTTTGGGTCGGATTGGAGATGGGCGGCGCTGTGGGATTGTCATTGGATGCCACAACCCCGGGCTTTGCTTGGGACAGATCGCCCGAGGGAATGTGGAATGAAATTTCAGACACAACGTATTTTATTCGCGCAATAGTCCAATATTCAACAGATAATGCTTATTATCATCTCTATCCCGGTTGGAACGCGATCAGTCTTCCGGTTATACCTTCGATGGGCCTTCGCGCAGACGATATTTTCCCATTTGCAGTGGGTGGCGAAATCTACGGCTGGGATGCAAATACTGCCATGTGGTCGGAAGCCGAGATGCTCGAGCCGGGAAAAGGTTATTTCGTTCTTTGTGCAAGAGATACTTTTTACAACATAAGCGGTATCCCAATTCACGAATACAACCTTCCTTGGGCAGGCCCTAGCTGGGAATTCATAGGAGGATTATCGGACTTTGGAGGTATCGATACGAGCGATATATCTACAACACCATCAGACCTATGGAGTTCGCCTCGCATAGCTTATTATTGGGAAGCTGGTTCACATAGGTGGAATTTTAGTTCCAAGATTATGCCCTCATATGCATATTTTATTTTACTCAATAGTGAAGGATTGATCAACGCAGATGATTAATTAAAACTCAGATCAAAGGAGGAAAAATGAAGGTTTTATTAGTTCTATCGAGTATCGCTTTAATTGCGGGTGCAGCGTTTTGTGGGACAGTTTTTGGTACCCTCGAAATGACCACGCCTTCCACGGACACAGCCTTCGTTATCGTTTTTCACGATTTCGTCAGTCTTTATGATTCCATGCTCTTTTACTCCGAGGCTTACCCTCCGGATTATGATTGGACAATCACCGATGCAGGCATCGTTGATGCATATAATTACAATGCGATGGCAATAGTCCCATCGAGAATACCACCCAACCCCGGGGATCCTGCAGGGCAATATCCCAGTAATCCCTTCCAACTCTCAGGCGGAAGCATAGCCGGTATTGATATAGCATTGGATACAATCGGCAACATTTGGGGTTCGATTACAGAATACGAAGGTGACGTAGATTCTCTGATGATTGGGCTTTATAATTATTACCCATATCTTTTGGGCCTTCCCCCAACATTGACTTCAACACATCGAATAGGTGCCCTCGATTACCTCATAGAAGACGTCCCTGCTGGCGCTTATTCAGTGCGTGTTTGGATGGATTTAAATGGTAATAGCTATTTCGATAGCACAGGAGCTTATAACGAACCATTCGCTTGGCTTGATAATGAAATGGGCGGTATCGCTCCGGTTGGTGGAGGTTGCATCAATGCCGCAAATATTTCCTTGCCATGGACAGGCGTTAAGGAATTAACAACGCTCCCAAATAGACTCGCTGTTTATTGCCATCCGAATCCTTTCAATTCAGTAGCAACTGTTGTTATTGTCGGCGCTGGGAATGGGCTATCGATAGAGGTCTATGATATCGCTGGAAGACATATTTCAACGATCGCGGAGAATTTCGTTTCTTCAGGGATTACTGCTCTTAGATGGTATCCCTCCGAAGAGCTTAATAGCGGGAATTACTTCATTCGAGTTAGCGGTAACGGCCTTACGGCTGAAAAACAAATTACGCTAATAAAATAAGTAGGAGATTATGTTCACTAAAATATTATATCCAACGGACTTTTCCAAGAAATCAAACCACGCCCTCCGAGTGGTTAAAAAGCTTCAAGAAGCAGGAACCAAGATTGTCGTTCTAGTTCATTGTATAGACTCGCGCGAGATAAATACAATGGCAGATATGGAAGGTTTCAGTTCTATTCGATTCGGCGACATAGTGGGCGAAATACGTTCGGCGATGAAAAAAAAAGCCGCCAAACAACTCAAAGAAATTACATCTGATCTTGGAGAGCTTGGTTTCAAAGTTGAGGAACGACTCGTCGAGGGTATTCCATTTCATGAAATACTCCGTGTCGCCGATAAAGAATCTGTCGATGCCATAGTCATTGGTTCGACGGGCAAAGGTCTTATTTCGGAGATGATCCTTGGCTCTACCTCGGAAAAGGTCGTTCGCGAAGCAAAAGTGCCGGTTGTCGTTGTAAAATAATGAGTTTATTGTAATTCGCCAGTGGGGAGAATAAATTGGCTAAACACATATGGTCTTTCGATTTAGACAAAAATAGATATGAAGCTATCAAATCGAAATTGAAGCCTAAATATATATTACACAAAGTTCGTGATGTAAATGAATTACCGGACCGCGAACGTATTTCGGCTCTCATAATCGATCCAGAATTCGGTGACCATTTTTGCGAAGCTATAGCCGATTATTCAGTAAATGAGTCCATTCCGTTATTCGTATGGACTCCAATTGGCAATAAAATCCTTTCTATTGCATATTATTACAATATTCATCTTTTACCTGTTCCCTTCTCAATCGAGGACATTATCGCAAGACTGGGCGAAGTTCTCGATACTAAGCCAAGTAAGAATTTGCTTGCTGCTATCATAGATGATACTCTAGCCGATTCACTCACGCATTATTTAAGGAAAAACTTCTGGAAAATGACCCGAATAAAGGGGATTACCCCTTTAAAAAAATCTTTGGAAAACCATAATTTCGATGCAATTTTATCAGATCTCGATTTTATTGAAAGTGCCATTCCAAATAAACCATTTGAACCTCGACCACCTTTAGTTGTTCTTGCGCCTTTCGATTTTTCTGGTAAAGGAGCTTTTAGAATCGACGACAAAACTGCGTTCGTGTCTTCAAAACTCGATCCAGAAGTTCTAGCAGACATCATTCATAACCTCTTCTTGTCTTCCAGTAAGACTGCTGTCAGAGAACTCTCATATCTTAAGGCATTAAAAGAGGCATCAGCCAATGCACGAAAAGCACAATATCTTACAGATCTTATAGTAAAAGTGGCGAAAGATGAAACTCAAGGACGCAGAGCGGAAGAGCTGAATCTTTTAAATATTCAGACAAAAGGGCTCGTTTCAGAATTATTCGAAACTTTCGAGAATTTGATAAAGCGTAACCGCCTTATTTACTCGGTAACCAAAACCAATAATCTTCCCGAAGATATTTTCTTGCTCGAAGAGCAACTCACTCATGCTAGGGAAATCTATGAGGCTCTGAGGTCAGTCGAGTGGTTCAAGCGAACCGGAGCAATGGAACATGTCAATCTTACAAAGCTAATCAATCATGCCGCGACAAAAGTTAGAGCTAACCGAAGACGCAAGGAAATTAACTGGGATTTTGACCTATCGGAAATCGGTTTGGTTTCGGCTAATTTAACAGAACTCGAAGAATGTTTCATCAATATCTTCACCAACGCCTACGAGGCTATCGACACTTCAGGCACTATCAAAGTGAGAACAAAATTCGATGGCGTTAATATGAAAATAACTATCGAAGATGACGGCAGAGGCATACAAAAAGATATTATACCTAATGTAACGAGGCCTTATTTTACAACGAAATCAACCTCACATGCCGGACTCGGTTTAACCATCGCTCGTGGAATAATAAAATATCACGGAGGAAAACTGGACATCGATTCAACTCTGCATAAGGGAACCAAATTTACTATTACGCTTCCTTCAACGACAATTAATCAAAAAGCAGCTCAAAAAATAGACCAACCCATAGACCTTCTTATTGTATCTCATCAACGCACATTGGGCTTTCTCGAAGCGAGTTTAATCAAATATGGCATTAAGATTGAGGTTTCTGATAATACTGGAGAAGCACTTAAACTTTTGAGAAAACTAAAACCAAAAGCCATTCTCGTCATGGCAGCTTTCGGTTTTCTCGAACTTGATGGCCTTCGTATGCTTGTTGAAGCAAAGGGCAATTCAAAGCTAATCCTCTTCGATCCAACAGAATCGATCCCGAAAGATTTAGTGGGTTTAGATTCATTAATAAAAGGATCTTTTCCGCTTCATCACCTTCTCGCAATAGTAAATTCCTATGTAGAAGCCTAAAAAAGGGGCGCATAAAGCGCCCCTTTTTTGCTCCAATACAAAATTGTATTTACCCAAGCGTTTTTCTTTGTTTGAAAAATCCCATAAATAAGAAAAACGCAACAAATAGATAACCCATAGATATAATTATTGGTGCAACGGGGAAATATCCTGCGCGCCCGGCAACCTCTATAATTTTTATGACCGCAAAAATTATAGCCGCTCCTGAAAGCCATCCCCAGCTACTTGCTAATTCCCCACCTTTCATCATGTTATATAGTTCCCAAGCAAAATAAGAACCGAAAAGCAGAAATAGAAGCGCAAGTGTATCTACTACAGTTTCCGGAATTGTGCCCGAACCAAACTCGTTTTCCCCAATCTGCCCAAAAAGTGGCGAACATGTAAGTATAAGCAACGCTATGATAATGATTGATGTAAGGCTATTTCTCATTTCCACTCCTATTTATTAACCTGAAGGACTCTGAACAGGTCTTCGTAAATACCATATTTTTTAAGGATTTCTTTGTTATCTGTGAGTGTTTGGCCAATTTGTGTAATTATTTTTGAAAGACCGCTTTTCATTTGTCTGGTTCCTACTGAAGATATCATTTTTCCAAGACATTTTTCAAGAAGCCCTGCTAATCCTGAAGACATTATATGAATCTTACTCTCCTCAGGAAGTCGCGACGACAAAGTAACAAAATTGACAAATTCGAACTTGCCATCTTGGGAAACAGTGATATTCTCTAAAACAGAGTGGGACTTAAGAATATCCTTATAAGCCCCTACCATCGATTTTTCGCCGGCTTTTCCAATTTTTGAAATTTGCTCGTCTCTAATTATTTCGAAGGCACCCGAATATACCTTTATCATAATATTAACGACGTTTTTTCGTTCATTTATCTTAGTTTTTATGCTTTCCTTTGTCCCAGACGTCGTTATCAATCCGCTAATCATAAGACCATATATAGCTCGCGATGTATCAAGATCATCGAATGGTGATTTATCTTTAATTTCCTCTATCGATCTTTGTCCATCTATAAGGCTAAGAGCTCTCACCTCGACCGGTGTTAACCTAACTTCCTCTTTCTGGTCTATCCCATTCTGGATCACTTTCATTATTGTGTTCTCGCGCGGAAGCGTATTCCGTATTCTGTTCCATTCGTCTATACGTCGCGTTCCTTCCATGAGAATACTCATTGTATTAAGTGCGTTTATAACATGTTCTGAGTTAGGTAATTCCTTATCCTTAAAGACAAATGCACCATCTTCCCAGCTGAACACTTCATAAATTATATTTTCTACATGCTTCATCATTATCTCGGCCACTTCTTCTTTTGTAAGTAGTCCGAGAAACACAAGCGTGCTTGGAAGATTCTTGCTCGTCAATTCCATAACTTCTTTTGCTTTTATCAGATCTTCCCTTGTAATCTTTTTTTGTTTCAGAAGGCTATTTTCCAGCAGTTCGAGATCGCTATTTGATGTCGCCCAAATTATCGAGCCCTCTTTAAAGCATATATCTTTCTTGCTTTCCCCCTTTTCTATGAAAAGCGTACCTGTTTTCTTACCCATACCGAGTAGTTGTAATATATCGGCAAAGCTCACACTTGAAAGGTTTCCTTCGAATCCCATTTTTAACCTTCCTTTATAATTAATTAACCTTTAAATATATTGCCTTACAACCAATAATGTCAAGTCTTATTCTTAATATTATAAAAATATTTGCGCCGATGTTTTATCTATTTGCCTTTAAGATTTTCCAGTTCAATAATAATTGACAAAAAAATTAAGACAAAAAAAAGCCCCTCGCTTTCGCGAAGGGCTTTATTTCCTTTTTTAAGGCCGGATTACTTCATAAGAGTGATCTTTGTAGTGGAATTTTTCCCACCTGAGATCATACGAATGAAATATACACCACTGGTCATACCTGAGGCATCCCATGTCGTGGAGTATGTTCCCGGATTGAGAACGAGATCAACAAGGGTCTCTACGCGCTTACCCGTAATATCATACACGGATAGCCCTACATTTGAGGCCTCCGAAACATCGAACTTCACGGTGGTTACCGGGTTGAACGGGTTCGGATAGGCGCCAAGAATCGCCATGTCGGTCGGACGCTTGTTATCAACCTGCTTGATATAATCATTCTCGATACCGAGCTTCCACAGATAAGCCGAGGCCGCACGAAGCTGCGTGACTACCGGATCGACGATACCACCGAGGTAGATCGCTCCGACCATCGCCTGCGATGGGCCGTTGTAGAAGAAAATTCTCGGAATCGAATCCTGGTCGAAGCCGACTGGCGGCGTAATACCAATGTTCGTCGTAGCAAGGACATCGACCAGATGGTCGGCGTCGCCTGCGGAATCGTATTCTGCAGCCATATAGGGGATTGCCGGGTTGCCCCAGAGCACCGGAGTGCCCCAGAAATATGCAACATTGAAGTCCGGCGAACCGTCGTTGACCAAATTAAGATTCATATTATCGAAGAAGTCTTCGCCGTCATAGTCCGCACCGAAGTCCGGTCCCTCGACGATGATCTTCTTGCCACCGGTCGCACGATAATCTTCGAGCTTGGCAAGTGCCGCCGCCGGAAGTGTCGTGTTGTCGGCGTCATTGATTCCAAGAGCGAGCACGACCAACATGTAATCGTCCAGATCGTAACCGGCCAATGGGTCGGTTGCATCTTCGTCGGTCATCGTAACGCTGAAATCGAGGTTGAGTGTTGGGCTAGCAAGAGCTATGTTCCACCATTCGCCAACGCCGCGTGTGCCGCCGTCGCATGGCGTCGCGCCGTTGTCCCAGTCAACAACTAGAATGTCGAATGTATCGGCGATAGTTTGCGAAGTAGCTTCCTGGTTGCCAACGAGTGGCGAGAAGAAAGACTCGGCATCATATTTGACTGCAACATCGTAGTAGTAGGCCGTGCCGTCATCGATCATGTCGTCGGAATATCCGACGGCAGGAGCCGCTACCTTCGCAACAATGCTAACCGTCGGAAGCGTAACGTCCGTGAACGGCATTTCCGAACGATAGACGTAATAGGTGTCTGCAAACGCGCATGTCGTTCCCGGTTCGGTCCAAACGAGATCGATAGCGAGCGCTTCCGTCGTCGGGCGCACAACCGTTTCACCAGTTGCACTGAATGCTGTAACCGGTTCGAGGTAGCAAAGCGAAACATCGACCGTCTCGTCGGCGATCATGTAGATGCTATCTACCGTGACCGTCTTGTGATACGGCGCGGAAACGGTGATTGAATAATAACCGTGAGCGAGGTCAACAAAGTTCACAACGCCGCTCGAGGGTGTAGTTTCCGTTCCAACACCAACAAGCTGAACCGTCGCACCGGATTCATCAGTTCCATGCGCAAGATCGACTTCGACGCGAAGGCTGACTGAAGCCGGTAAAAGATTGAGGTTAAGACCGGTTACGCCCTCGCGGGGAACATTAACCGTGGTGCAAGCCTCAACATAACCTGAATACTGAGCACATATAGTGTGAAGACCGATGAGAACATCGACACTGAATTCACCAAGAGAATCTGTGGTAACTCCAGCCGCTGTGCCATCGACATAAATCGCGATGGCTTCGGTGGGCGTGCCGCTGAGGCTCGCAATACCGGAAACCGCAACCGGAACCTGAATGAGGTTATGGTCGATCTCGACATCCGTGGAAGTAACCGTGAAGGTTGTGTCCCATAGCGGATATGCCGGGTAGCTAAGCGTCAATGTATAGGTCCCGGAAGGAACGCATGGGAAGTTATAAGCTCCACCACTAAGCGTGTTCATCTGGAACGAATCAGCTTCGCTCGCTGAAATTACGAGAACATTAACGCCGGTCATGGCCATGCCGTCAACACTAATAACACCATAAACCATCTGGCAAGGCGGATAGACGGTAACATCGTTGACAACCGTTTCGCCGGAAACCGTGCCGCAGACTGTGTCTACAACCGGAGTCCAGAGACCGTAAGTGTATGTTAATTCGATACATCCGAGCGGAAGGCCAGTAAAGCCATAGTCGCCGGTAGAGTCGGTCTCGACCCACGAGCCACCAGTAACCGCAACGCGAACGCCGCTGTTGTTGTCTTCGCCAAACACGCTAACCGTGCCTGAGATGTTGAAATTCTCAACTATAACTTCTGATGGATAATCTACAGAGACCCATAGGAATTGAGTGTTGCTATTATATACAATAGAAGTTTCATCGCTGAAAACCGACCATGTAGAGTCGTTATAAGGTCTCGCCGGCATCGGATCGACAACGGACAGGACTTTGTAATAAACATCAACACGATCATCGCTGAAGATCGGCGCGCTGGGGTTCCACTCTACTGCCACAGACATATCTCCTGCAACAGCAGCTACTTTCCAGAGGCCTCCAAGTTCGCAATTATTGCGAACATCGGCAACGAGGCGATCATATGGTGCAGACTCGGAAGTCGCGAAATGATAACCGGAGGCCGATGGGCTCGGCGGAGGAAGTATTTCATCTGTGCCAAGATCGAAAGTTGCGCTGGCTTCTTCATCCATACCAAACATAATGGCTTCTACACCGCCGGTATAGGTGAAAGTAAGGTCGAGCGTAAATTCTGGGCCACAGGCAATTGAACCTGTTCTAAACGTCCAGATTTTGTGTCTGTGATTTGGAACCGGTGCATTGTCATCGACATGAAGATCGACAGTATAAGAAGCGAGGTCTGACCACCCCAATGCTGGAATGTAGGAGATATGATATCCGCCGGAAATCGGGGAAATCGAATAATCTACAACAGCCAAACCACCGATAGTTAGCGAGAAAGAAGACATATCAACGCCACTACCAAAATCAACAACATCGAAGCAAAGCGGAGCGGTAACATCGGCACCGTCACCCTCGTGAGTGATGTTAAGAACTACTGGTGCAGTGGTATCTTCGCCGCCACCCGGAAGCATACGGATAAATACCTGCTGATCACCATCGAATTCGGCAGTGCTATAAAGCTCCATAAGAGTGTAATCACCACTCGATGGGAACATTCCTCTTTCAACTACAGCAAACTCGAAGGTAGCGCCGGCGCCGGAAAGAGGCATTGCGTCGTTATTCCATGCAAGAACAAGATTCTCGTCTGGTTCAAAGACATCGACAATCCACTCTTTGATGCCATAATCGGCTTCCTTAATATCGGTCGAAAGGGCAGTGATTGAGGGATGAGTCGGGTCCATGATCGGGAAATAACCGCGAGCACGGCCGGGAATCAAGAACTGAGGAACATCGATGCCTGCATCGTAATACTCTGAACCTTCGGTGTCTAAACCGATCCATAGGTTCGTAGAAGCAGTATCTCCATCATCGAAGGAATGAGCGATAAGTTGATATGTAAATTCCGGAAGATCGCCGGGAGCCTTGGTTCTGAACATCCAGTTGGTGTCGGCATCATTCGGAATATCAGCTAAATCAGCGGCTTCGACCTCTACAGTATACCAAGTGGAATAAGCCATTCCGCCCGGAAGACAATAATCAATAGAATACCTATTGAGGCCGGTGCCGAGTTCAGTAACAGTATAATCGTCGCGAGGAATAACAACATCGTTGACCGTAAGGACAATAGTGCTGGAATCTACGCCGCGCTCGTTGTCACGAATAGAAACATATATGCAACGATCGATATCTACTGTTGTATCATTTTCCACTGGATCGAAGTTGTAGAACTGTGGAGGATCTTCGTCTTCGATGTATTCAGTAGTAGTGAATGTGACCTCTACAGGTTCTACCATGCAATTTGCAGGCTCATATAGGTCACATGCTGTTACCGAGTAGCTAATAATTGTAAGTTCAGGCCATAGACCGGAAGTGTCAACTGGAGCTAAACTTGCTCGATATCCACCTACTATCGGCGTCCAAACTACAGACATGGAAACATCGACTGGAGTTGTCTCGGTATCGTTCCAAATCATCACTACTATAGAAGTAGGATCCACACCGATGATATCATCTTTGACGTCGAATTGAATCGGATCATCGAGACCGATTCCTGCTTCGCCGTCTAGTGGGTTGAAACCGGTTACGTATGGTGGTTCATCGTCGAGCATGGCTTCAGGCATAAAGCGAACAACCGCATCTTCGATGGGTCCAAACGCAAATTCCTCTACGGTTGATATTTCAACCCAATCACCTGCGTCTATATCATCAATATCATCAATGATAGACTTTGATGCGATAGAATAAACACCAACATCAGGAATAGTTGTAGTATCCCATGTTGCTAATCTGTCATCTAGGCCATAATAACCCTCTACACGCATAATCCAATATTTATAATCGGGCGGAGAATCGAATCCGCGGATGTCAGCCGAGAGCTTAGGATACGTAGCACTGGCTAACGGGAAAAAAGCGCCCCTGCCATCTGGCGGAGTGAAATACGGCACATCAAGATACGCATCATAATCATCGGTAGCTCCAGCGGAGACTCCGAAGGTTAAATCGTAAGATGCCCCAACTTCGGGCTCAATCGCCACCGTATAGGACCAACTCTGGGCTAGGGCCAGTCCCGCAAGCAACATAATTGTTGCGGAAAGAAATACAAGCTTGCCTTTAAACATATGGCTTACCCCTTTCTTAAGAATGTTTTTTCGAAAATTACTTTCAATTTTGTTCAATAAACCGACAAAAAAATAAAATAAAATAATTCGAGATGGACGGCCCCTCGAAGGGACCGTCCATCTTTTAATAAGTTTTTACTTCATTAGAGCCATTTTTGCAGTAGCCTTGAAGCTACCAGCATCAAGCTTGTAGAAGTAAATACCTGTTGGAACTGGCTTGCCTTCGGAGTCTGTTCCGTCCCAGACAACCGATCTATAGCCGGCTTCAACTTCACCGCTCACGAGTGTCGTCACCTTCTGGCCGAGAACACTGTAAACCTCGAGGCTAACCTCGCTGTTAACAGGAATCTCGTAGCTGATGACTGTTGTCGCGTTGAACGGGTTCGGGAGGTTCTGGCAAAGAGCGAACGCTTCCGGAATCGCGACTCTGTTGGCAACCATCTTATGGGTACCCGGCGTGACATTGATCACGCTGCCGTCAACGACGGTTGCACCTTCATAAGAGAGTGTCCATTCAGAAGTCGAGAGTTCGACGGTGGCTGTGAACGCCGCATCGGCAGTGACATCCCATGTAATGGTATTGTCAACCGCACGATAGTCGGTGTCTAAGCCGTTAGCGAGCTCGATTGTGCCAGTGCCCGGGCGAACGGGGATCGCATAGTGGTCAATCGCGCGATCGAAGTCCGAAGTCGCTCCATTAGCAGCACCAAAGGTGACTGTCGCGTTATCGGCAACAAGTCTTCCGGTGAAGATAGGCTCGATCTTGGAATCTTTGATCGTGTAAACAACCTTGCGTCCGGGATCTCCGGGAACATCGAGAACACATTCTTCTAGAGCCATCACAAGATGGCCGCGGCAATGTGTAAGTGTGTTAGTGGTGACATAGTCAACACCGCAGTCATACACTCTGGTTTCCGTAGCATCGACAGCATCCGGAGGAGTCGTATGCGGAGTTGCGAAGTCGGTGTTAATCCAAGTTGCACCGATGAGGTTCCAACCAGGAACCAGATCGACGGAGAAGGACTCGACCGGAACACCGCAAATCTCGACCTCAGTCTCGATGGAAGGATAGATTGCGAGGCCCTCGCCTGCGACCAGAAGGTCGGCGGGCGGAACTGCCACGTAATCGCCATCAACCATGCGATATACTGTCATACCCGGGAACATATCTCCAACGGTCGGAACCGGATCTGGCATAACACTGATGCCAATGAGGTTCCAGTCCGTGCAGAGAGTGTAGGTGCAGCAATGTTCCTCAGGAACAACGGTTATCCCGACGGTCGTAGCATTGCCAGCCAAATCGTAGGCTGTAACATTTACTAGATCGCTTGGTTCCGGAGAAACGCCAACCCACGGAGTGGAAGAAACCGCACCAGCTGGATCGACCCACATTGTGTCGCCTAGCATTGCGCCATCTCCATCGGTAACGATTATATAGACATAACCGTTTCCACCCATATCCGTGTAGTTGTCACCAAGGTAGTTATCATCGAACGCGCCGGTGAAGCCCGTGAAGGTCTCGCCGGTAGCGACGATTAAGGCGTCATCGATAATTGGATCTTCGATGTCAACGAGAACAAACTTGCCAATAGCTTCGCTTTCAAGAGCTTCGCCATAATCAAGTATGTTACCAGCAGCGTCGCGGCCCTTCACGAGAAGGCGAGCGATACCCTGCGCATCGAGTCCCTCTGGCTCTCCAGCAACATCCCACTCATAGGCATAGACGTCATCACTGAAGAAGTCGAGTTTATCATCGAAGGTGTAGGCAACCGCTGCATCGTCGTAAGACGAAGGACTTGCGGGAGCCATATAATCCGGCTGACGCCAGAAGTTATTATGAATGTCATATTCATCGCGATCGTCATCCCAGAGCCTGGACTCTAGATGGTCATTAGGATCGTCATACATGCCATAAATCGGCATACCGTCGATCGTAAGTCTCATCATATCCCACATTCTGGTATAGACATATTCGCTGTAGTTGTAGTAAGCAACCGGGTCACCTGAAGCGGCTGGATCGAACATCGTCTCGTCCCAATCGAACATCAGGTTGAATCTACCCTCGTTAACGACCCAGATGTATTCCTCTCCTGGATAGTCAATCGGGTTGACAGCACGGAACGGAACCGTGGAATCGTCCCTAAGCATATCGACGGAGTAGGAAGGATCGTAGGTGTCGAGGAGAATGTAGCCAACATGATCCCAATCGTGGAAATCTTCGCTGACTTCACTCCAAGTGTGTTCAGTAGCAACAATCTTGACCAAACCATCGTAACGGTTATCTTGATCGTCAACTGTCCACTTATAGACCCAGAAGTTTCTTTCACCAACCATATAAATATCAGTGCTATCGAGCCTGACCATGATTTCCGGGTTAGAGCCGGAAATATCGCCACCCCAATAGTCTGCGATATGAAGGTCGATGTATTCTACATGAATATCAGTCGGCATGACCTCGAGGAGGACATACAGGCTGTCACCCGGGTAACCGCCGGTTTCCGTATATGGATGCATAAGCGGATCGCTGGAGGTGTAGTCCGGGTTATTAAAGGTTGTAACTTGAATAATCGGGTGGAAGTCCTCTACACGGTAGAAATCTGGAAGTGTATCGATGGAACCGATAGCATCGGCGTCGATCCAACCCCAAGTCGGCCAATCAGGCCATTCGTTTTCCATGCCAGAGAGCCACCACGGGAAGATGTCATCAGAGTTCTCGACAGCCGAGAAATTCTGGGAAACAGACATCAGAGCATCTTCGAGATCCGCGCCACGAGCGACGAACGGAGGACGAAGGATGGTGAGTGTATCTTCATCAAAGAAGTCGAACTCACAATCTCTGTGGTAGTAGGTCCAGTATTCTTCGATACTATCGCCATACTCGATCACATTGTGAATAGCGTCGAATGATTTCCAGCTAACTGTCCACATTCCGGGTGGTAATCCTTCTGGATTCTCATATTCGAGACAGATAATAGAATCAGATGGATCATAGTAGAGAGGAGCAGATGCACCGACTGGCGCGAAATAATCCTCGGTGGCGGAATCCGGCCACAATGAGTAGTTGGTTCCGTCGATAAGGCTATGGAGCCAAATGGTCATCTTATCGATTTGCTCGAGTCTCTGATTATCATCATTGCTCCAGCATATCTTGAGTTTAGTGGAGCCATACGGGAGAACTGTATGTTCACCGTGAATGACTTCGCCGCCACCCAAGTAAGTCATGACTGGATCAATGCGTTTGTTGTCTATGAGAACATTGAGTTTCTTGGTGGTCAAGAACGGATCGATTGGACGGAATCTGCTGTATGCCTCCATTACTATATGGAGATACATCTCGTTATCGGAGTAGAGCGTAGGAGCTCCACCGAGCGAGGCATAATACTCGTGAAGAATATCAATATCATCCGTCGGTATGGCGATCCAAGAAGTATCGCCTTCGATCCATATGTTATCCGAATACATGTTGTCTTCAACCCAATGATAGGTGTAGCCAGTTGTAAGCGTCGTTCCTGCCACAAATGGCTCGGTACTCCACCACAACTTGAACACAACTGAATCGGTTTCGGCTAGCGTGTTATCCCAGTAGCCTGTGAGTTCCTTTTCGCGAGGATCGGCATCGAAGGTGCAACGAGTGGAATCCTCGAGTTCACCCTCTGTGACACTCCAACCGGAGAGTCTATCGATGTCATCATGATAACCGCTCCAAGGATCGACTGGCTCTGTATCGTATTCATCGACACGAGGCCATTCGAGCGAGATACCCCAAGGCATACCAGTTACAATGCGGATCGGGTATTCGACAGCCATCATGTAGTTGGCTGCGTTGTCATCGAAGCCCTGAACACGGAGTTTACCGATTCCATCCATGGCGCCGGCACCCGCAAGGACCATATAGCCAATCCACTCTCTATCGCTGTTCCAACCATCATCGTAGGCTGCAGAAGAACCCGGAATCATCGGGGCTTCATCGCCATCTGGGGCCGGACGCGAGAACGGATAATCTACAGAGACATCGCTATAATCAACATAATACTGAGCTAACGGATAGTGGAGGCCAGAACCACCGGCTGCAACTGTCTCAAACGGAAGCACTGGGAACCAGTGAGTCCATCCCTGAGGCTGGAAGCGAACGATGTGGCCATAAAGGTGATCTGCCTCGCGCATGTCCATATTATCGTTGAACCAAAGGCGAACGATAACCGTGCAGACATCCGAGAAGTTATAGATACCAACCAAACTATCTTGATCTGGAACTTCCCAAGGAAGCTTAAAGAGATCGCTGTCCCAGTTTTCGACTGTAGGATCGCCGTAAATTGGCGTTCCAAGAGAGTCTGTTCCAATAACAGGAACATCCATTGTCGCAAGCGCAAAGCCCTTGACCTTCGGAGTCGTGTTATCGAGACCCATCTTTTTACTGGTAACGAGCTGGCAGTTGCCGAGGCGGTCCTGAATGACGGCTTCAGCATAGATGCTATCGGCGATGAAGATCGTGTCTCTGGTGAGAGATGACGTAACCGGAGTCGGCACAGCGCCAGAACGATCGAGACCGTGATAGATCTGAGCGGTAAAGCCCATATCCATCGAACGGGCAACAATGGTCTCACGAGCACAGTTATGAATCTCGTAACCATCGCTGGTCCAATAGTAATAAGGCTCGGTTCCTGGATTGTAAACCATACCGGCATCTTCATCATCAGCAGTGCCGAAGAAGTATCTCACATAGTCCGTGGATGGATCGACAGCCGGAATCGGCCAAATTGTCGTCCAGTTGGGAGCTATGGTAAGACCAGGAGCACAACCGACATTAGCATCGTAAATGTCTTCGAGTCTGAGTCTGATTTCATTGTTCTCGTCGTGGACGAGGTGGCAATTAACCTCTTCGTAGCCTGTCGTTCCATCCGGATTGAGGAAATCGGCAACAGGAGCCTGCATATCGATTTCATACATCCAGCCGAAGACATGCTTCGTGTAGTTGTCGCCATCGCCGAAATCATTAGGCTCGCGAACATTGAATGTAAGGGTAACATCAATAACATCGCCGTGCTGGTAACCAATAATTGTATCGGTAACAAGCTCTGGCTCTGTCTCTAAAGTATCGATTCTACGGATCGTATATAGCCAAACGCTATCCTGATCAATAGGACCAACATGGAGTCTGCCCCAATCCACACAACCGGTGCGTTCCGGATAGTAATGGAGGAAGCATGGGATGCAGTCGCAGTCATACCACTCATCGATTGTCCAAACAAGTTCATCCTCAGCATCTCTCAGCTCGAGAACAACATGCGGAACACGGCCTGTGAGTGTATCTTCGTCCGGATCGGAACCGGCAAGGCACTCCCATATGATGGAGTCGGTGCAGGTGTAGATCTCTGCGACTATGAAATTAAGGTCCTTAGCGTAGAAGTCGATATACGGGTCTGTCTCTTCCATTACGGAATAGGCTTCCGCGTCACCATCTTCGCGATCGAGGACCATGTCGATGTAGTAACCAGACCAGGCGGCAAACATGGTCTCATACATACCGGTAAGATCTGGCGGATAATTATAATCCCCAGCGGTCTGATATGCATCATAAGCACCATCGTTGAACCACATCACGCTATTCAGCCATGTTTCGGACTGTATAACGAAGTTACCATCCTGAATCATGTCCCAATTTGGATTATACCAATCGTGCATGTCGGATATGTCGAGCCAGTGTGTCGGTCCGAGTGTATCGACATTGAGATCAGTGTAATCTTGGCGGCCATAGCGCCAGGACATAAAGGAACTGGTCGGTGAGCTATACGGATCGTTGGTGTGCCACCAGCGATAGCAACCGCCAGAAACGCAAACCTCGGAAGCTGGATACCACGGAACATCCGGACTGTCACCAGCATAAAGCTCCCAATCCACAATATCGTGGGGCTGGAAGAAGTTGCAAGTGGCGTCGCTGCCGTCGCCGTAGAGCTTCAGTATAGCGCCGCGAGAATCATCCGGATCGGGGATGAGCTGCGCATGATAATATTGATAATCACGTCCGGGAATTTCATGATAAGCCACATGAACTTCACCGTATTTGAGATCTTGGAAAATAATCTCATCGGTGTAAGGCCCACCCGGAGTCATTGTGTCGGTGAAGGTGAAGACTATATCGCAACCCTCGACCATTTCGCCATGCATTTCGCCGATTTTAGCGACCCAGTTGTCGCAATACATATCGTGAACATTGGCGGAAACATCCCTGAATTTGAAATACATGGTATCATTACAGAAACCACCCATGTCAGCTTCGGTGAATATCGGCGCGTGGCAATCAACATAGAAAGTCCAGCGCGCTATATGGCTGACTGTGTAATACAAATAATCAGGATCGAGTCTATCATAGCCTTCGTTTCTGCTCGGCACTTCGTAATCCACAGTGTGGCCGATAGTTGCATCGGAGCAGAGAAGGTCATAGGTTCCGAGCCAAGGATCGTTATCATCATCCCAGCCGGTAACAGGGCCAGCTTCGCCATCTTCGCTCTGGCACTCTGTAATAGCGTTATCCCAAGCGTAAACAGTGACGCAAACCTCATCACCCGGACGGAAGTGAGCCTGTGTCGGCATTCTGCGATAAGGATCATAGGTTATCCTGACGCCCCACTCGTTGTGCTTTTTGGTAACATCGAGTGCAATAGCATCGGGTTCGCCAACGCAGAAATTACGGCCGTCTGGAACACTGCCGCCATAGGCGGGATCATGATAGTAAGGATGCCAACTGCCATCGCAACCGCGAACCTTGAGGTTCATGCAGATGCGGGCTTCCTCATCGATGCTACCGGAGTAAATACCGGAAACACGATTATAGATGCTGGCAGAATCGGAAAGCGGAAGATCCACATTCATATCCCATTCATAGCAACCAATTTGGTCGTATGCGTTGAGAGTAATAATCTGGAAACTATCCGAAGTAACCCATTCCTTGGGAGGATAGAAGAAAGTGTCCGGAGCGGTCGGGCCTTCGAGGTCGAAATGAAGCACGCCAAGCGTGTCAACTTCGTAAGAAACGTAACCCGGAGCAACACCGACGACTTCCCACATAACGGGAATATGGTCGTCTCCATAAAGAGTGGTGCTTTGCGTTCCGTAGTTACCATCGGCTCCGCCGGAGGTTCCCCAGCTATCCGAAGGATAAATATCCGCAACTCCGCCACCCTGGCTGCCCTGACCGTAGTCGGGATCGTCAACGAGCTCGGTGAGGAGCACCCAAACGAAATCGCCAGATTCAAACGGAACTAGACCGGAATAATAACCAGCGAGTTCCTCGAAATTAATGATCATTTCGGCGTCGTAACCGTTATCGGCTTCGTCCACCCAAACACCATAACCGAGATGGCTCTCGTTGACCACGATAGTATCCCATTCGCCATCGCAATGTTCGATAGCAAATGTAATCTCGAAGTCGCGCCAGTTCATACCAGCACCTCCGAAAGCACCAGACCAACGGGTAATGCCGTGGTTATCGGTATCGTGAACTTCCTGATAATCGTCGGTTAAGTCGATGTGAAGTGTCGGAAGGCTATCTGCAAGCCAGGCCCAATAAACCGTGTTACCCTCTATAGTGTAACTACGGCGGTTGGAGCTGAACTCTCTAGTTTCGCCATCGTGACCTTCAGCAGAAGGACAAGTCAATTCGGCATTCGGACCGGAAAGGTCAACCTTGAATGTCCAGAGTGTATCGTTCATGACGCCGGGCGAGAAAACGCCGGGACGGTCATAACGGAAGTTGTTCGTTCTACTGAACACTCGGTAAGTGACCTGAACATAAGCACCATCGATGAACGGAGGCATCCAATCTCCATTACGATCTTCACCGATCATAACCCAGAAAGTATCTTTTCCGCAAAAAGCACCGGAACCGCAAACTTCATTAGCCCAAACCTCGGACCATGAATCGCTCATTCCAGACCAACCACTAGTTGTCCAGCTCCAGGAGCCTGGATCGCGGTGGCTGTGCTTTATGTTCCATTCCCAACCTGTGGATATGCCACCATTGAATTCATCGTATGCGTATTCAAGTGGGCTGTGCCAAGAGATCGAGTCGATGCGACCGGGGAAGTTCGTCGGTGTCGGAAGACCATAATAGGTATCGTTAATGTAACGAATCTCCATAAAGGCCGAATCGACACAGGTTCCTCTGTCCCAGGCGACAACCGCGATAGGCTGAACGCTATCGGCGGTGAAGATCGAATCGTTCTCTTCGTCGCAAAGAATATCGGTTGCGAAATCGTTGGTGGAAACCTCATCGCGCGGATAAAGATCGGCGATGTAAGGCGTAATCTCGTCCCAACCCTTGATCATTTCACTACGGGCCCAACGAGTTGCATCAGCTGGATCGGGGAATGGATTATCCCAAATGACATCGGTGAGCGTAGCTGTCATATCGACGCGATCAAAGATAGCGCCAAGACGGCGGTACACGATGATGTCATTGCGCTCTTCAATCTCGATGAAGAAGGAGTCAGAATTTGAAATCCCCTCAATACCACCATCTCCAGGATACCTATCCATACCAGTTTCATCACAGCAATCGTGGCAACCGGCCATCTGGAGAGCAATCCAGATGCGGTAGAATTCGAGGCCATAGCGCTCGCTGTTGAAGGTTCCTTCATAAGGAATAGCAATACCATCTTGGAAGTAGATAGTGGCTCGCCACTTTTTCCAACCGGTATAGGGGCCGCCGGAAGTAGCGACCATAGTCCACATATCCTCGGGAGTGAGAACATCTATACGAGTAGGATCGAAATGGTCGAGATAAAGAGTGTCCGTGTCGGTTAAGATCTGCTCAGCGATACCCATAATATCTATTCTATCGAGAATATCGATATCGGAACCGGCAGAAGCACCCTTGTCGATGTAAAACTGAACACCGGTTAGAGTATCTGCTTCGGTGGGATCGACACCGAATTGAGTCGCCGCGTCAGGCGGCAAAATCGGCGTAAGATCTTCGTTCGGGTCAAAATCGCGAGAACCCCAAATATTGAGGGTAATACCGCGAATCTCTTTATCATCTGTTCCGGAAAGCATGTCCAGACGGAGAACCACATTGTCGTGACCCATCCTAACTGGAGATTCTAAACCGGTAACGGGGTCTATTTCATAGGCCCCGCGCCTCCAAGGACTCACTGGAGTAAAACTGGAGACGGTTGAGTAGTCTGTCGTATAGTAGGACGGAAGCTCCGTTCCATACACAGGACCACCGGGAGTGCCCTCGGGGGACACTACATTGAAAGCATTACAATACTGCCAATCGCTTCCGCTTCCTTGCGCGAACACCGCACCTATGGAGAGCAAAAGGCCAAGCAGCAGGGCTATACAAATGCTGTTCTTAGTCATTACGCCCTTCTCCTTTCTTCGTTTTGTTTGATTTTCTATCGTTTTCATTACACTCATCTTCCTTGCGGAAAAATTTTCCACTAAGCCTCCTAACTTTGAAGAAAAATTGCTCCTAATTTTAATTATCTAAACAAAGGCACCGTGCCGTTTAACAGATTAAGCACGTGTTTTGCCCGCTACAAAAATACAAATTCCCCGCCAACGTTCCGGCAGGTTTCGCGAAAAATAAGCACCGAACCATCTACTGTCAAGGCCTTTTTTATCCTCCCACAATCGTTAATAACCCAAAACTCAATAAGCCTTTCTTAATCCTCTAGGCTTTCCCCTCCCAAATACAAAAATATCTTCTCTTTCGGACAAAAATAATTCTTTTTGTGCCGAAATATTTACTTTAAGTAAATATATAGCGCTAAAATTCAAAGTCAAACAAAAAAAGTAAAAAAATATTTAGCTCTAACCTATTAATATAAAAAGGGTTTTAGCTTTTAGTAGCATAAAATTATTTTTAAATGTCTATTATCTTATTGATATACATAACTTTACTTTATTTTTATATCCTTATACAACGAACCGCTTAGCCCAAATTCAAATTTCCAATAGTCTGATTTTTTTTCCGGCTCATGCAAATAATTTTGCACCCAACCATATTCAAAGCCCACATTACAAAATAAAAATGGCCGAAAATTGCCTTCATAACATAGTTTAAGTCCGCTGGTCTTCTCAACTATTCCGCTCGGAAATGGTTCGGTGTATTCCCCTTCTATATCCATCCATGGTTCAGACCATATCGCCTCGATTCGGCCTTCGCCTTTACGAAGATAAAAAGCCTCGATATCGATTATTAGCTTTGGATTAGCCATAAATTTGAGCTTAAATGAGCCAATATCGGCATCGTTGCCGAGATAAGAACCCAGGGGATCGTTTAAATAAATATATTTGTTCCAATATCTTATCTGATTATATGTCCAGTTTGTAACACCTTCGTATCTAGCGCTTAGAGTAAGCCATTTATCGAACACGGTTAATCCGTAGTCGGCCTGAGCGGCGATGGCTATCTCTGGTGGTTCTTCATCGCCCTGAGTCTTTGCTTCGACTTGAATATCATCGACCAAAAACTCACAAGATAGTCTTACAGGCGGGAAAAGAAGCTGGACATCACCCCCCACGAAAGTATTATCATCGAGGCCAAGGTTAAGTTGTTGAGCGTGGAACCAATATAAGGGAACAGTATATATTCCCTCAAAAGATCGCCCAAAACCTCCATAAAGGATTATTTCGTGAAGAGCGATACTGAAGTGCTTTGAAAGGTATTCCATTCTATGGCCAGAAAGGTATCTCTGGGACAACTCCCAGATCAGCGTATCCCCAAAGTCCCTTCTGCAATATATTGGATCGAGCCAGCCAGAGAATCCAGAAAAGCGGAATCGCCCAATGTCTATTTGATAATCTATTCGGTCAAAAGGAGCGTGAGCATTTCCAAGAATCAATCCTTCCCCCCACACAAGATAATCTCTTCCGAACTGAACACCCCAATCGTCGCCATCAACTCTAAGATAAACCTGATCCGGTCTTCCCGCGAAACCTGACCATTGCCTCCCACGAAAATTCTCCTCTCTGGCCCACCTAAGATTGACTTCATAGGATACAAAACCCTCTACCGGGTCCTTGGCCATCCCTCCCCCAAGCCTCATTTTAGGATAAAATCTATCGTCGGGATCACGCGGATTATTAAGAATTCCATCTATCCCCGGTTCAAAGATAATACCAATAGTGTCATTTTTTATTAAAGCGACCGATAGGCAATGCTTAAGTTCTTCGATCCATAATTTCGATGCAATGTCCGCGGGTTTTTCAGGAAGAGCATCGAGCATCCTTCCGGAGCGAAGAGGCCACACATTAGGTTGAAGAGAAATATATCCACGAAGTTCAAGTTCTCGGTAACTATCGAGCACAGGCCATGGGTCCGCCATCATCCTTCCGCTATCGGCAAGGAGCATGCCTTCAATAGCAATAAATACAAGTGAAATGAAAATTAATCTTGAAGAAGCTTTTTTCAATTTATCATATCTCTCTCAAATTCATTTTCGCATTGAAAATATGCATTTTGTTATACATTACTATAGTAGTGATTAAAACTCATGAAGAAATGATCTAAATGGCATCCGATGTAGCGGTTTTCTCCCGCCGGACTGCATCCTTTGGAGAGAGTTTATCCGATTTACGCCTGGAGGGTAATTTCACTCCCGCAGTATTCGCGAGGAGATTCTCGTAATAGTCGAGAACACTTTCCCACCTATAATATTTTTCGACGCGTTTTTTGGCTTTTTTAGCGAATTCGTTCCGTATTTTGGGGTGATCTATGAGGTTCTGAATCTTCCGGGTAAGGTCTCGTAAGTCATTTACCTTATAATAAATCCCGGCATCAGATATTGTTTCCAATTGTTCAGGAATGCCATTCACTATCACGCATGTACCTGCACCCATAGCCTCTAAAAGTGCTGGGCTGGTTCCTTCGAGTTCGCTAGGACTGACAAACAAGTATGAATTCGCGTAAAGTTCCGCCATAGACTCGCCATAGATCGCTCCGGTAAATACTGTCCCTGGTGGGGCTTGAGATTTCAATCTATTCACATATTCAAAGTCGTATGGATTATCTCCTACTATCACCAAAGGCATATCGGTCCGGATATTTGAATACGCACTGAGGAGTTTATCTATCCCCTTCTCCGGGATAAATCTTCCAACAAAAAGAAGATATTTTCCCTTTTCGAGACCGAATTTTTCTAGAATACCAGAGGGACATTCGCATTCAGAAATGTAGCTTCCGTAAGGAATATATACGGTCTCAGCGTTATACTGATTTCTGTAATATTCGCCGACTTTTAATGAATCGACGACTATTGCATGAGCGAACCAAGTGGCGAGTTTTTCGGAAAGATGCATCCAGGTACTTCCGATAACGCCGAATTTTTTTCTTCGCCATTCTACGCCATCGACAGAGACGATAACCTTTTTCCCGAATATCTTCAGAAACGGAATCAGGAAGGAATTCCCTACATTATATAGATGAACAACATCACAACGGTGGAAAATACATGAAAAAACGGAAATCGCAGTATGGCTGATCGTCGATAGGTTTCTTGATTCGATTGAAGGTAGATAACGCAGCCTCACACCCTCCCATATTTTGGGGCGCCCATTTCTACCACCTCGACAATAGACGACAACACTATGCCCCCGATTGACCAATTCCCGAGCTGTAATTTGCACATTGGTCTCGAAACCGCCGTAATGTGCCGGAATTCCTCTTATGCCGAGTATAGCAATCTTCATTGAATCAGCCGTTTAACATATTCGGCAAGTGCCTCCTCCCATGGCCTCATCTTATAACCTATTTCTCTTAATCTCACGTTTTCGATTGCTTCCATAGGTGGCCTCTGGGCGCTATTTTTGAAGAACTCCGACGAAACAGGTTTGACGATGCAATCGATACCTGCAACTCTGACGATTTCTTCAGCTATCTTAAATCGATTCGCACAACCTTCGTTAGCCACATGGAACAATCCATTGATTCTATTATTTACAAAATACAATATTAAATTCCCAATGTCCACTGTATAATTTGGGGAACCATAAATATCTTCTACAGCAGACAACATGCCCTCTTGCTTGGCTATTTTATATATTTTGCCTACAAACTTCTTATCCTGTGCGCCGCCACCAAATAGCCAACCTGCTCTGAGAATCAACCATCTATCTGGAGCGAGAATTTCACGGACAGCTTTTTCGCCAGAATATTTGGTCTTCCCATAGACATTTTGTGGACGCGGAATATCATCTTCAATATAAGGACTTTTCTTTAATCCTGAAAAAACGCCCGAAGTAGAAATATATATCATCGATACATTAAAATCAAAACAGGCTTGTGCGAGATTTTCAGTTCCTTTAGAATTGACATTTTCAGCAAGTTTTGGCTCGATTTCGCAACGGTCGAGATCAGTCATAGCTGCCATATGTAGCACCCAATTTGGACGAAAACGCTTTATGGCTTTCCGAACCTGTTCATTATCGCAAATATCTAATTCCTCTATATCGGTGGATAAAACATCACATTTTTCAGAGAGAATCGGGATAACATCGCAACCCATCATTCCTTTAGCACCAGTAGCTAAAATTTTTAATTTATTTGTCATTATGCCCCATTTCTATATGTAGAAGAAATTCATCCAGAGCTTCGGTTAATGAAGGATATTCATTCTGCATTTTTTTAAAATATTGATTATTAATATTTTTTTTTCTTCCTTGTGTATTTCTTTCGATCAATTTTTTTACAAATTCATTGGGCTCGATTTGAGAAACCAAAGAGCCATCAATGCCATCACGGATTAAATAGCCAATATTATCCACGTCACTTGCAACTGGCCAAGCACCACACATAAGTCCTTCATAAACAACTTTCCCGAATCCTTCGCATAAAGACGGCACGATAAGCGCATCACAGTTTTTATAATAGCTGATAATTTCTTTCTGAGGAAGGAATCCGACAATTCGCCATGATTTTCCCTCTTCTGAAACTTCCCGTAATTTTTTTCTAAGTTCATTCTTTAATTGTCCATCGCCGATTAAAGTTAATTTAGTCTTGGGTAGATCTTTTATCAATAATTTTAGTATATCTGGTAATAGCATAACCCCTTTTTCACGGCTAAAACGGCCAGCGAAAAGGATATTAAATTTATTTTCTTCGAAAGGACTGGTATAAGTTCTTGTGAATAATTCTTGAGGATATTTAGGCCAGTAAACTTTTATTCTATCGGGAGGGATATTATATTCCTCAGCAAGATAATGCTTTAGGAATTCGCCTCTGGCAAAAATAACAGGTATATCTGGATCGGTAATCGCGGATATCCCTCTTTTCCAGATTATTTTCCTCACCGGATTATCTGGAACAGGCCATTTAGCAACAATAATTGGGATATAGAGCGCGCCTTGTTTTTTCGTCCATTTTTGAAATAGTTTTTGCTCGTTATATCCCCCTACACCAATAAGTATTTGAGGATTAAAACTGTCGAGGGCCTTAACTATCTTCCTTTCCGCTAGGGCTCTTTTAATCATTCTAATTGGAAGTGCTGTTTGTTCAAAAGAACCGCAAGGAACAGTCAAAGCGGATATGTTATTAAATATTGCTTCACCACAGGCATTTTCGGTAATTCCTATGAAAAGGCCGTTCCGATTGCCGAGGATGTCTATAAATTCCCGAGTATATGAGATCTCAGAATCGAAAATTGGGACATTCGATTTGCCTTGAATATTTAAAGCCGACTTTACCTCATCTATCATAGAAGCGTGTTTAAATATGGCTATACGCTCTATCATGAGCTTCCCTTTTTAAATAATGAAGAGAGTAATTTCTTACGCAACTCTTTATCGACCGGGCAGTTGAAATATGATATTAATAAATATATAACACCGGCCGATATAATTGCAGCAATCAACCCGAATATTGATGAAATTTTATCGCTAAGATAATAAAGATAGACTCCCATTATTGATGAATTCACCAGTATTTTAAATAGAGCTATCCCCTCTACAGGTAACCTCACCAAGCGTCCTAGTGTTATCCAGATCGATATAATCATAAATAGAAAAGAAGAACCCGTTGCAATTACAGCTCCCCATAATCCAAGAATTGGGATAAGAACTATGTCAGCAATAAGATTATACACTGCAAAAACCGTTTGAGAGAAAAATAAAAGACGAGTTTTCTCCAATGAAGTCGCTACGAGCGTGAGCGGATATTTAAAAGCCGCAATAGCAAATACGACAGCTAACCCACCACAAATAGCTGAAGATGGGAGGAATTTCGAATCAAAAACATTCTCGATTATTGGTGAAGCAAAAATCACAACAAATATCGCGGTAGGCACAACAAAAAAGGTTTGAAGAGTTAAAACTTTAGAAAAATAAAGTTGGAGTTTTTCCGTGTCGCCTTTTCGAGCGAATTCCCTATAAATCGCCGTCTCGATAATAGATCCTATCAACCTGTCTGGCATCCATTTCATAATAGCTTGCCCAAGGGTTGCTGCAAAAGCGTATAGTCCAAGTTCATGTTTGTCCAGCAAGGCGGATATCACATATAAATCGGTAGATGTGCTGAAAAAGATAAAACCGAGATTACTTGAATACATATAAATTCCATAGCGAAACATTCTCTTTATTGGAAGATTTGAAAAGCTAAACGACTTAATATCGAATTCATTTATAAACGGCAGATAAAGGGCAATAAATAGAAAAAAGTAACTAATAGCATCTACTGCCAGTGCTCCAACCAAACCACCACCTCTACTGAGCACATAATAAAATGCGACTAATCTAAATAGATTGTGAACGGTAAAAATTATCATATAGAATGGTTGGCGTAGAAGTGCCCAATACACTCCAAACAACAAAAAGCATTCAAGGGTAAATATAATCCCAAAAGAATAGAATATAAAAAGAGATTTATAATCCGCAATTTTAAGTAAAGGGCCTAGGTAATCGAATAATAGAACTATTATACCAAGAAATAAAGCGCAAAAAATGAATCGTATTAAAACGAGACCCCTAACTGTGCGACCTATTGCCTCGATTTCCCCTTTTTCTGTGAATTCAGGAATAAATCTACGAGCGATTTCGCCTGTTCCTGCGTTGCTCAGAGTATTGACATAAGTCACTGTTCCAATAAAAAGCCCAAACACACCATAGGCCCAAACCGGAAGGTAGTGCGCCTGAATCCACACAACTCCAAAGCTTATGGCTTGATTCAATATCTTACCATAAACCATAGCTTTGCCGCTTCTAATAGCTGCCTTTTTTATATCGGCATCATGGCTTGGATTAATTTTCCTTATTTTGTCACGAATCAAGACTTTTTACTCCTATGGATACTTCCTTAACACCAGAGTAAATCTTTTCGGTGATCATCGCACAGCTGAAAATAAGAATTGTATTTGTGGGTAAAACATATGCCGCCGATGAGCCTATTCCATGAACTAATATAGCAATGATAAATGCGGGTTGAGCAAGAATAAAATTTTTTTCAAGAGTATCTTTTATTAAATTGCGATGGAATAACAAAAATAGGCTTCTCTGAAACCACAAAATAAAAATCGTAAAAAACAACCCTATTCCCACCAAGCCCTGATGGACCATCAACATGAAGTATAATCCATCAATTCTCGATTGTCCAAACCGCAGTAATGAATACCATTCGACACCAATACCCCTTCCAAAAATCCAGTTTTTTTGAATCATTTTCAGGGATTCGTATATTTGGTATCTTCGCGAGGCGATAGAGAGGTCTTTTCTCCATTCGAATAAAGATAACGCTCTATTTGTAACACTTTTTAGAAAAATATCAAAGCTGTCGCCCTTGGCAAACTTCAGAAACATTATACTAAGAACACCAATAGCAGTGAGCCCCAGAAGGATTTTTAGAACGAATATAGCTCTTTTCCCTTTTGGTTTAAATACAGCTAAAAGAGGTATGATAATCAATAATTCCCCAGCGATAGCCACATAAAGAAGCCTCGTTTGGGAAGTTATTAACACTGCAAATGATATCAGTAAAATAATCCAATAAAAAGCATTTTCCCCAAATGAAATTTTTTTTTCGTTTATTAAAACAATAATTAACGGGAAAAAAAGCATGATGTTCGATAATGGAGCCCAAGCAAGTCTGCCTGTTAGCGAGGTTCGACTTATAAGGAATATCCCAAAATACTGCAAAAAATAAAAGAAAAGAGCAAGCACCCATCCGATAAAAAGCATTTTGATAAACCTTTTTGTCGAACCCCCAGATCCAAAATAGCATCCAATAGGTAATATCATGATGGGGTAAAGGGCATTCCTAAATGAGGTTCGCACTTCGCTGATATCGTAACCCATCGTATAACCGCGTATAGTCTGTGCTACTATCGAAATAAAATATACACCGATGACAATAAACATCGGTGAAATCTCTATTCTTCTTTTGCGAGTTAAAATCTCGATAAATAACGACGCAAAAACAAAAACCATCGCTATTTCAAGAAACCAAACATTGAGGCCGCCAATATATATTTCAAGTGGATTCTGAAATGAGGGATTGTGGATCAAAGCAAAAACAACAGTCCCAAATAGAACCGCATCGAAGGGTATAATCAGAAGCAGTGAAGCGGTTAATGCGAAAAAGGGAAGCGCAATTCTAGGGTTAAACCAGACAGCTAAAAAAGCCCCCATGAGAGACCAAATAAACACACCGAAATATGCCCAACGGAGTGTCCCGACGGAACCGTCGGTGACGTCATCTCTCAACATTTCCTCCGAAAAATGCCTTTGAGGTCTCTCCAATCCATCTTAATTGCCGCTTTAACTTCATCGCGATAAACAAATTGATCTGAAGGTGTTGGATCTTTAGCCTCGAGGATAGAGAGGGCTAAGAAAAGGATTAGCAAAGCAAAAATCAAAGACGCCATAAAGACCGGAATTCTTTTAGGGCCTGCTTTTTCGTCTGGTGGTTTGGCATAATCTAAAACCGAGACAACAGGCGTCGTTTTCTGCTTAGTTAGATTCGCCATTTCATACTCTTGAATGAGCAATGAATTAACTTGTTCCTTTATATCTCGATCATTCGTTAGACGGCGCACAGAAGCTTCAACCTTTGGAGTGCTAGCGTTAGGATAACCCCTATTATCTTCGAGAAAGTTAATAAGTGAGTCGCTTGCGGCCTGGAGAGTGGCATTGCTTTCTACGAGCCTCTTTTCTAAATACTTAATACTCTCACCCGCTTGAGTAATCCTCACATGTTTGTTGAATTCATCGAGTTTTTCTATCCAAGTATTAAGTAGTAAAGCAGCCAAATAAGGATCTTTAGCTTGAACTCTTAAGGTTATAATACCATTTTCAAGATCTGACTTCGCGTTACTTGAATTAAGAAAATCTTCAACACCGAGTGAACCCCGCTTATATCCAAGCAATTCTCGAAGTTTTCCTTCTCGCCATTTATTATGTCCATCCTGAAAGCGGACTTCTTCTTCTATAACTTTATCTATAACGGCTCTGGAGCGAAGAATATCTACGTATAAAAATGAACTTGGCGCGCCATCTTGTGATTGAGTCCCTTGCGAACCAAAGAAACCAGTGAGGATTCCTATAACACCCATATTCGAAGAATCAGAGGAAGGAAGAAGTTTTCCTTGAGCTTCAAAGGTTGGTGTGGCTATTTCCGTGAAAACGATAGTGAATATCAGTGGTAAAACAACCACCAAATAAAATAATCTTCTTCTACGAAGCAAAAGCCTAGAATACTGTGAAAAACGAGATCCAATTTCCTGATGCATGGCCATTTTATAACTTAAGAAGAATATATATTGTTGTAGCCAAACTGCTAATTATTGACACCGTTTCACCGAGAGTGCTTATCCAATCGGTCTTTTTCTTAATTCTTTGGGGAACTATAATAGCATCTCCGGGTTCGATATTGCCGGTTCTGAGTGAGGCCTTGATAACCTTACCATTGGCTTTAACAACACGAATTCCGCTGACATCAGCGTTACGGGTGATTCCGCCTGCGCGGTCGATATAATAATTAAGTCGTTTCCCATGAACCCAACGAATAGTTCCATTAGAAGCAACCATCCCAATAACATTAACACCTGTTGGGGTTTTGGGAATATAGATAGAATCTCCATCCTCGAGAAGAATATCCTCATCCAACCTACCGGCTACGACCCTATCCATATCGAGTATAATCCGAGCTATTTGTTCGGGTGTGTATATAAATAAAAATGGTGATGTGACTATATTACCCTCAGAATCAAGAACAGCCTCCTGAGTTTGTTGGACAATAGAACGCAAATTGCGATTTTCGATTTCGTCAGCCAGCCTAGGACGAATAAAAACTGCACCGCTAATAAATGCTTCATCAGTAAAGCTTCCAGTGCGATAAATGAGATCCGATAAACGCTCGTTTTGGCTTCTAAGCGCATATTTACCCGGAAATTCGACTTCTCCAACTATAGTAACAATATCCTGAAGTTTCCACCCGGGAACATCACGAATAAAAACAACGTCATAAGGCCTAAGAAGTATATCTTCTGGTCCCTTAGGATTTTCAAGTGCCTTAACAAGATTAATATCGGTAACCTTCGTGGGTTCACCTGGACGAACCCTGGCCAATTCAGCCTTTTCTATAAAAGCGCTTGGCGTAAATCCTCCGGACTCAAAGATAATATCCGAAATATGCATATTTTTATACAATTCAAATTCGCCCGGTCTTCGAACGGCGCCATAGATGGACACAAATTCCCTATCGGTTACATCCCAAATGCTATAAACAACTACTAGGTCCTCATTTTGGAGATAGATATTGTCTTGGCAATTCGGATCATCAATTATACGTCTCAAATTCAAAGGTATAATGGATTTAGACCTATCTGGAAGAATTCTGACTAAATCAGCTCGATTTCGATAAGCATCTGGAAGAAGCTGGTGTCCTTCTTCAAGAAGATCAGAGACGCGCATGGAATCAAAATAGCCATAAGCACCAGGCTGGACTACCTGTCCTTGCACGGTTACAATATCATAACGATATACCTCAATAGAGAAAACTGAAATGTCATCCCCATCTAGAGCTGGCTTTGAACACCATACACTATCGCTAAAATCGACAGTGACTATGCCATAGTTACTACCCTTAATCCTATCTACCATTGCCGAAGAAATATTAGCCGTGGGCAAAGGACCTCCGGCTAATTCAAGAACTTCACCAAGCGAAGTCGAATCTTCGATCTCGTAAATAGCAGGATGGGAAACCTGTCCTCTAACCTTAACAATGGGGCCAAGTCTTGGAATAAGGACGATATCTCCATTTGCGAGTTGGATTCCGCCCTTACTTTTGCCCTCAATAAAAAAATCATACATGTCGAAAACAGATATAAGGCGTCCCGAACGATAAACCTTGATATTCCGATACGAACCAAATTCATTTGGGCCGCCGGAAATCATTAAAGCTTCGATAACATGAGCCATTCCAGGAAGTGAATAGGTTCCGGGAGACCGAGCTTCACCCACAACAAAAACAGTTGAACCACTCATCTTGGAAAGGGTAATATCCAATTCGAAATCGCTATAAATCTTATCCAAGGCTTTTATTATAACATTGCGAGCGGAATCCATATTCAATCCTGCAACTGAAATGGTTCCGGAACGGGGAATAAAGATTTTGCCTTCCCTATCAACAGTCAGATTATATTCGAAATCGACATTGCCCCAAAGGCTAACGATAATATTATCGCCTATCCCTAAAATATAATCATTCGATACAGGAGAGGCAGTAATAGTAGCTGTTTTTAAATTGTCGAAAAAAACTGACCCGAAAAGTTTTAAATCTTTCGGAGTAGCCTTCCGAATACTCTGGACTGTATCTCCATCAACAATTATCCTATCGAAAAAGAAATCCTCGGGAATTTTCTCAGCGACGACTTCCTCGCGAATTTCTTTTTGCTCAAAACGGAGCGTATCTGTACCATCGTAGATCGGAGGTGTCTCATAAGATGGAACTTGCTGGCTAAGCATTGGAGCTTGCTGCTCTTTGAGATACTTTTCATATTGTTGTTGTATCTCAGGGCTCATCCATTGAGTATCGGAACTCAATTGAGAAAACAATGAAACCGATACTAATATCGAAAACAATATTAGGTTTTTAATCTTAAAACCCATAAGCTCCTTAATAATTATTCTTCAGAGGTTTCCGCTTCTTCCTCGGTTTCAGCGCCTTCCTCGGCCTCTTCACCCTCTACTTCTTCTACCTCTAGACCACGAGGTTTAATGACTGTCGCTACTGTTTGAGAATTATCATTTACAATCTCTATTCCTTCTGGCATGACAAGGTCTTTAACGTGAATAGCATGTTCGAAATCGAGATCAGTTATATCCACATGGATCGAATCTGGGACATTATCGGGAAGAGTCTTAATGTCCAGCTCATAAAGCCTAGGCATAAAAAGACCACCCGAATGAACTCCAACGGATTCGCCCGAATATTCAATAGGGACTTTAGTTTCGACCGGTTTGTCTCTGGGTACTTCCTTAAAGTCGATATGCAAAATCCTTTCAGAGACCGGATGATATTGAACCTCGGCGAGCACGGTCAGTTTTGATTGCACATCACCTACCTGAAGCTCGATTATTCCGCGTTCTCTAGTTTTTTGCAGAAAAACCCTTAAATCGTGTTCGTTGAATTTAAGATATAATGGTTCTGATGAAGAACCATAGACTATCCCCGGAACAAAGCCGGAGTTCCTGATACTTTTCAATCCCTTCTTTCCAATTTCTTCTCTCTGCTCTGCTTTGAGTGTCAATATCTTCATATTTTCTCCCTTTAATTCTCCCAGAGGTCCAGGGTATTGTCCTCATATAGGAGAACGGACACTGATTTTTCAAAATGGATATGGTGTATAGCCATCGCAAAGAATCGCCCTGTTTCGATTATATTAATATAATCGCGATTCTTGGATGCCTCAAGTGGTATTGTGTTCGTGATAGTAAGGCCCTCTATTTCAGCAGAGTCCAGCCTTTCCATGGCTGGACCGGATAGAAGCGGGTGAGTGGAGCAAATAAAAATCTTCCCGCAACCCTCGCCCTTGAGCTTGAGGCAGGCTTGTTTCATCGTTCCTGCTGTATCGATAATATCGTCGAGAATTATGATGTGTTTATCCATAACCTCACCGACAATCTTCATTGCTTGAGCTTCTCTGGTTATCTTCTTCCTTTTCTTATAAATAACAGCAATGGGCAGATCTAATCTCGAAGCGATATTTTCCACTCTTTTGACTCCACCGATATCGGGGCTAACAATAACAAAATCCTCTCGGGGATTGCAATCGAATCTTCCAAAAACATCTGTTTCGATGTGATGTTTGAAAAGATTATCGGAAACTAGCTGATCGGTGGGAATATCGAAAAACCCTTGAATCTGAGCCGCATGAAGGTCCATTGTGAGAACCCTGTCGGCACCTGCGCCCACTATTAAGTTAGCGACAAGCTTGCTAGTTATTGGAACGCGCGGCTCGTCCTTACGGTCCTGGCGGGCATAACCAAAATATGGAATGACCGCAGTCACTCTCGATGCACTCGAACGCCTGGCAGCATCGATCATAATAAGAAGCTCGAGAAGATTATCCGCATTTGGAAATGTTGACTGGATAATGAAAACGTCCTTGCCGCGAATATCCTCGCCGATCTTAAAACGAATCTCGCCATCGGCGAAATTCCCAATAAACGTTTCACAGGGCAAAATTCCGAGCTGCCTCGCAATATCATGTCCGAGTTTTGGATTCGATCTTCCAATTATAAGCTTTAGGTTGTCCATTTTTTCGCCTGTTTATTGTAAATTTTCTGGGGTGGGAGGACTCGAACCTCCGAATGACGGGACCAAAACCCGTTGGCTTGCCACTTGCCTACACCCCAATATAATCACAAAAAAGAATTTTTAGCTGGCAAGGCCACTTCGCACCAAAATTCCCTAAATTTCTCTTTGGCGCTTTCCGCTGCCTTGATATCCTTAAATATGCCAAAAAAACAGCTCCCGCTACCAGACAATGCCGCATACCCGGCACCGGAACGGATAAGCCTTTTCTTTATTTCCTTTGCTCCCGGATGTAATTCGAAAAAGGGGACTTCGAGAGCATTACCCTTATCGGCAAAATCCAAAATACTCGCCGATGAATGTAAATGATGAATACTAATTTTCTTATCGCCTTCTGTCAAGCCTTTTTTAGCCTTCTCGTAAGCTAATTTAGTTGACATCCCAAAATTCGGTTTTATTAGAAGAATGGCATAATCGGTTGGAATTTCCAAATCGGTTACCTTTTCGCCCCTGCCCTCGATAAGGCTCGACCCCGAACCAAAGAAAAATGGGACATCGCTGCCAACCGCAGCTCCAAGAGCGAAAAATTGCTCCCTATCAATTTTAAGACCCCATTCTCGAGCTATACCGATCATGGATGCAGCAGCATCGGAACTTCCACCACCAAGACCACTTTCAATAGGGATATTCTTCCCTATATCGATTTTCACACCAAGCTCTCTTCCTGATGCCGCACAAAGAATAGCCCATGCTTTGGCAACAGTGTTGCTACTATCGAGTGGGAGCGTTGGATTATTTGAAGTAAGCGAAAGGCCGCTATCGGATTTCTCTACCCGGATAACATCCGCAAGCGAAATAGTTTGAATAAGGCTAACTATTTCAGTGAATTTATCGGGTCGGTCGCCAAGTATCTTTAAAAATAGGTTTATTTTCGCGTGTGCTAAAATTATTTGCGCCATTAGCTCAAACCATTTTCAAATTGTGTTGTTAATAAATTCAATGTAATCTATATTGTAATTATGAAAAATAAATTTTTTATTCTGTTTCTTATCCTCTTCGCCTCAGCTTTCGCCAGCGATATCCCAACAAGCGCTATCGTCAAAGCATGGAAAAACCGAAATCTCTTCTCGGCAGATATAACGCAAAACTCTATCTCCCCGATAGACACACTCATCGAAACCGGCAATATAGCTATTCGCAAACCCGATGCCATTTTTAAAACCAAATCAGAGCTCATAATATTTAAATCTGGAAGGCTTTATACATATACAACCGGCTCGGATGTGGGCATGGTTTCCACTATGGAAAGTTTCGCATATGCCGATGTCTCTCTTTTAATAAGCGAACTCGAGATGAATTTCATGCTTAAATTGGCCAAAACCGATATCGGTTATAATTTAACGGGCATAAACGGAACTGGGAATATCGTCTCCTTCTCGGCCTCTCTGGATGAGCAGTTCATCCCCAAAAAAATAACATGGATTGACCTCTTTGGATATATAACCGAAATAACCTTTGAAAATATCTCCATCAAAGATAAAGGGCAAAATATTAATGTCCCAAAGGATATCGAGTTCCTAGAATAACAAAAAAGTATCTTATTGGTCTATGGATGAAAAGAAAATCGGGGCCAGCACGGGTGAATGGAAAGGTCGGGGGAGGGTTGAACCGCAAAAACCATGACGGTCCGGTGGCGAAATAGGAGTTATTATGAATTACAATATTTGGGCCATAATACCAGCCCGATATGCCTCGAAGAGACTTCCAGGTAAACCTCTTCGTGAAATCGCCGGTAAACCACTTATTTGGTGGGCATGGCGCGCCGCGACGAATTCAGGCCTATTCAATAAAGTTATAATCGCTACCGATGATGAGAGAATAGCCAAAACTTCCGAGTCCTTTGGCGCAGATTACACAATGACAAATCCCGAACATGCCTCAGGAACAGACAGAATTGCGGAGGTTATTATCTCTACTCTTCCTTCAAGTAGGCCGAGCGTCGTGCTTAATATTCAAGGGGACGAGCCTTTATTAACCCCGGGAATACTCGAGCAATTCGTGCCCAAATTCATTGAAAGCGGAAAACCGATGGGAACAATCATCACCCCAGCAAGGATGGATGAAATCGAAGATCCGGCTACAGTTAAGGTTATTACAGACTCAAACAATGACGCTTTATATTTCAGCAGAGCAAGAATACCGTTCGACCGAGATGGCATGGGAAGAGTAATATATTACAAACACATAGGTATCTACGCATTTCAAACGCCAGCTTTAATAGAATTCTCCAAAATGAAGCCCTCAAAACTCGAAACTATCGAAAAACTTGAACAACTTAGAGCTATTGAAAACGGATGGAAAATATCTTGTGTAGAAATAACGGAAGCAACAAATCTCATTGGCGTTGACACAGAGTCGGATTTAAAACGCGCTGAAAAAGTGATTTTAAGAGGGAATATTGAATAAATACCTGCCATATATCATTGCGATCTTGGTTGTGATTTTATTTAGGGCGATTCTCCCTGCTCCAATCCTCGACGATGCTTTTATCACAGCACATATCGCCCGGAATCTTGCCTCCGGCATGGGCATGGTTCACAATACTGATGAGCGGATTTTTACTGCTACCACTGCTTTATGGACCTTTTTGAACGCCGGCCTCCGAGCTCTAAATATCGATTCTGTAGTCGCATTGTTCATTCTATCGTTTCTCTCGGAGATATTTTTAGCAATAATATTAATCCGCCTTGGGAAAATTATTTTCAATAATCCCTGGATAGGAGCCTTTACTTCCATTCTACTGACTACATCACTCCCGTTTATAGTATCGAGTTATGGAGGTATGGAAATAGCTCTTTCCTTAATTACTATTGCTTTGGCTTTTCTCTTCTTAACAGAGGATAAACCAAATATGGCGCTCGTTATCTCGGCAATCTCCATCTGGGTTAGATTCGATAATGTTTTGCTTTTTGCTTTTATTTTCCTTTGGATTATTGTTAAAAAACGAGAGAAATTTTCATGGAAATTTCTAATCGCTCCTTTTTTTATCCTATTATCTTACTTTGTATTTGCGCAAGCTTATTTCGGAACTCCGTTACCAATAAGCGTCTTGAGAAAGGCTGCTTTTCCAAATGCCAGCTGGGTTTTAGGTGCTTCTGCTATCGCTGTTCAGTTTTTCAAAATCGCCGTGGGAATAGCCGACCCATTAATAACATCACATTCACTGCATTGGATTGTTCTTCCTCTTTCAGGATTGGGAATATACTCTCTAAGCAGTAAAAGCAGGCCGAAATTTACCCCCATCATAATTTTCTCTTTATTTTATATTTTAATCTGGACCATAACTGGTAAAACATATGCCACCCTATTCGTTTGGTATTTCATTCCACCATTATTGGGTATATTTTTATTGTGCGCTATGGGAGTAGTTACTTTATCCAATTTTATCTCCAACGGCTTAATTCGTAAGGTTGTAGTATCTGTGGGACTCATAATATGGATCACCGCAACTTTGTTTTTTGCTAATTCAAGGATGGATGATTATCTAGAAACAACCTATGCCACTCGCGAGAAAACCTACTCCGCTATAACACTTTGGTTAAATAAAAAACTTCCTGAAAATTCGACTATATGTGCCGGCGAGATTGGCGCCATTAGATTCTACGCCAAGCCAACCATTAAAGTCCTCGACATGGTCGGTCTTACTAGGCCGCTTTCGGATAAAAGGCTTCCGATCAATCTTATTAAGGAAGAGCGCCCTGAAGCAATAATATACTGGCCACTTAAGGGTCAAAGTTATGCGCAAATTTCATCTATTTATAAAAACTATGATTTCGGCGACATAAATGGAATAATGATAGGTGTTCGTAAAGACTTGGCGGATTTTGTTTTTAACGATTCGTATGAATTAATCGAAATCTTCGAAAAAGTCAAATTGGATTCGGAGAATCCTATATAAGTGATTGGGGCAAAAATTGAGAAGATATTCAAAAGCTACGAGTTTATTTTTTGGGGTATCTGTAATTTTGCTTATTCTTGCCTTTATCGTGCAGCTTACAGGTGGATGCCGTGGTGAGGTTTTTGGAATATCGTATTCTCTTCAACGCCCAAACCCAATCTTCGGTGGGATAATTATTTTTGCTGCAATACTTTCTTTTCTATCGAAGAATTTTAGGTCGGACACATTAAACATAACCGATAAATTATTCTCTCGCACTTATCTAGCCCATTCGTTTTGGTATTCTCTCCTTTTTTTAGGGCTTTTCACGTTGGCCATGGAGCTTTTCGCAAAACAGGGTTCGATATTCGACCTCAACCGCGAGGATGCTATTGGGACATATTTTCACGCCTTCCTACTCTTTCTCGTGGGTTTTTTAGCTATTTCGAGAAGCCAGGTAACAAAGAACAAACCATTCAGGTGGTATGTATTCGGAGGGTTGTTTTGGGCGATGGCGATAGATGAATTAACATCTATTCATGAATCCATTCCGCGTAGGCTATCTTTAGGGCAATCCTCGAATGAAATTTGCGGCCTCGTTTCATGGACTGTATTATTGGCTCCTGTCATATTATTTGTAGCATTATATTTCTTCTTTATATCCTATAGACTCGGCAAAAAATCCCGTGTTTTCATCATTTTAGCTATCGCATGCTATTTAACTGCGGTTTCCCTAGAGCAATTAATACTAGGCTCTCACATTCCAACCGCAGAATGCCTCGCAGAAGAAGGCATCGAGATGTTGGGAACATCGTCTTTTATTATAGCCCTTGCCTTAGCACATAAACATCCAGATAGAGTATTCAAACTGCCTTTTAATACCAAAAAACACCGGACAATACGCTGATACGCTTAAGGTTCATTAGTTGACAGATCACGCACCCCCAGCACAAGCACAATCCCTCTCCGACAATTGAATAGAAGAATCTTCATGATTTCAACTACATTACTGTTAAGGGTAAAGAAGCTTTTTGGGAGATGGATTTACTAGAGGGATATTTCTAGAATGATTATAGGTGAACACTAAAAATTACGACATTCACTTTTCCCGCATTGCATACCTCCTAATTAAATAATAATTTAATCTGTTATTGACTTTAGCATCATAACACGTTAGATTTTTCATGCCGGTGGACTGGATTTATTACTTAGAAAGGTGGCAATGCCGCGCAAAAAGAAGATATTTGTAATCGATACAAATGTTATTTTATACGACCATACGGCCATATATAATTTCCAAGAACACGATGTAGTTATTCCTATTGTTGTTCTCGAAGAAATCGATAAGTTTAAAAAAGGCAATAACTTAATTAATTTCGAGGCACGCGAATTCGTCCGTAAGCTGGATAAAATAGCTGGCGACAAGCTTTTTACCAAGGGTATCTCCCTTGGTAAAGGTAGAGGAAGGCTCTTTATCG
>JAGLDC010000063.1 GCA_023145965.1 bacterium
CGAGACCCATTTATTGCAACACACCCGAATAATCTAAAAGGTGGAAAATCACCAACTATTAAAACGGTCGAACCCTTACCTCGACTGTATCCGCAGCAGATAATCCTCCGGAATCCGTAGCTGTAAGAATAATCTTGTGCCTCCCCATGGACGAGAGATTAGCTGTAAAGAAAAAGCCAGTGCCGATAATTCCATCTCTGTGAGATGTCCATACAAGGTTCTCGGCTGCCACAAAACCATCTTCAGTGTCGGTTGCACCTCCAATAAACATAGAAGGTATGATCATAGAAAGCGTATCGTCATCTTGAGGCATTATGATCCATACTGTAGGAGGAGTGTTTTCAGCAATAAATATTATAATAGAATCCGAGGCGGTTAGACCATCGCTATCAGTTGCTGTTAAAGTAATTAGATGAGTGCCAATAGATAGTAACCCATCAACAAGGGAACCAAAACCAAGGAATCCATTGATAGAGGAATTCCATGAAAGTGATTCTCCGGAGAGATCGCCATCTTCGAGATCTGTTGCATAGCCAGAAAACGAAATAGGCTGAGTATCCATTAATTCAGAACTATCTTCGGGAGTAATAATCATAACTGTTGGCGGTTCGCCGTAATCGACATTCATCGTGATCGTATCCGCGCCCCAAATACTGTCGCTGTTAGTAGCTACTAGCACTATTTCATGGTCACCCGAGGAGAGATTAGCATTAAAACTTGACCCATAACCTAGGAAACCATCGACTGAGGACCACCATGATAGCTGGTCTCCAAATATAGCACCATCGATAGGGTCTATAGCGTTTCCAAGAAAAGATATATCTTCGGATCGAGCAAACATAGCTCCATCGGTTGGATCTTCAATCGTTACTATAGGAATTCTGCCAGCCCATCTCATAAAAGGAGGTCTAATATAGGTTTCATAAACTCCATTTAGTGAATCAACGCTATCAGCAATAAATTTAAGTGCCTTTGCTATGCCGACAATTTCGGTCGAGAGAGAATCTTCGTTATCGAAAAGGGGTTCGAACAATCCAGTGGATATCCCCCTACGAAAACTCGATGATAATTGAGTTATATTATCTACGCTTGTGCTTGTAAGCGTGCTTTCGAATTCTGTCGATAAAGGCGATAATATTCCGGTGAGAGAATTTGTGAGTTGACTGAAATTGGCTGAGAATATCGAATCACTGGACATAGTCCTCAGAGTTAACATAAAAATATTAAGTTGATCAGATACCGCGAGTTTGGAATACAGTCCAGGATTGGAAGCGACACCCTCTGAAAATAGCTCTTCGAAATCAGATACATAAATTCCAGAAAGAGGCTCGATGAGCATAATCAGAGAATTACCGTTATACAAAAACGCCGTATCTAGAGGCGGAAAAACCCGACAGGGCATCGAGATAGAATTGCCGCCTGATTGAATCACGGAACCATACTCGGTATTTAAAAAAGGAGTAAGGCTAATAGACATGCCCGTATTCGATGGCAGTATGCGCTGTTCGCCATTTGAAGATATGGCTACAAATCTATTGAGTATATTTGTGAAAAGAAGATCCGATGCGATTTGATCTCCAGACACATCAATCCCCACCGAGTTTTCAGCAAAAACAGAGGGTCTTTTCGGGATAGCATCGAAATAACCGGCCGAACGCAGGAGTTTAATTAAAGCCTCGATGCTTAATTTCAAGCTAAGATTTTCAATATCACCTTGTTCAGGTGAATAGAAATAGTAATTTGAATCTGGTGATATAATGATCGCGTAATCGCTAATTTTAGCTGAGATACTATCCGACGCAAGCTCGCTTCTAAGCAATATTTGGCAATAATCAGCCTGAATTACATCTCTATCTTCATGAAAATAAACAGAAATTTTAATTTCTGGGTATGGTGAAACAGGACTCTGATCCTCCCAACCGCAAGAGATGATCAATAAAAGGGCTGCCAGTAAAAATAAACAAACTCTATTTAGATAATAATACACCGAAAAACACCTCATAAGAATTCCTATTTATTTCATCTCCAACCGGAACTGTGGTTCCATCATCTATAACAAAAAAGCGTGTATTCTGTGAAACCCAATGAGTATAACCAAAACCTAGGACAGTTTTTACAATCCGGGAACCATATCGAGCCTCAATAAAACCTGTAGGGACAATATACCATTCATCATGAAGAATCTCGTCTTTTTCGCTATCGGGGTGGGCAAACTCCATCTTATGACCTACTATTGTAGCCCCTCCCCCAGCAGCTAAAGTCAGTTCGGGCATTATTTTATAAGCAAGGCCGAGTTGCGCGCGCCCTTGAAGATATGTTTCATGGAGCTTAAACTCGTTACCATCTACATTGATCGAATAGTCCTTGGGTGTCCAACCAAATCCCGGGGCAAAAAGCGCTCTAAGGTTATCCTTTTTAGTTAAGCTATATTCAAGCTGGAACCGGCCATCGATACCGAGCATCGTTTGGCGGTAGTCCTTTCCTATTTCGATAGTTATTAGATCAATATCTTTACTGGAATCCACGGCTTTGGAGTAAATCCAGAATTCTCTACCAGTGAGGGCAACTCCAAAGAACCATCGAGATTCTTTTTTGGTTTCATCTTCTAAATTAATCTTAACCTCGATCGGTTCAACAACAGCTTCCTCTTTAGCTTGGACCACCGGTTCGGGAATCGGCTCAAACTCAGGAGGTTCAGGTATATCCTCGATAGTTGCTGTTTCAATATCTGATTCTTCCTCGACAGGTTTAACCACTTCTATCACTTGCATGCTATCAAACCAAACACCGGAACCATTGAACTGCCCAAATAGATAATTCCCCTGAGCCCACACAACTTCGACTTCGATACCGCTTTCGCGTATAGCAAGGGTATCATATTTTTCACTCGGCCCCCACATGAAAAGCACACCACCCATCATTACTTTATACTTACCGAGTGTTTTAACCTCTTTTATGCCGTCTTTATAAAGATAACCACGCATTCCATTGGCATTGACCTCTATCCAATTTCCCTTTTGGCCTAGTATCTCGAAATACTTCCCTTCTTCGAAATTCCTGAGGCGTTTAAACCTCGTTCCGGGGCCTTCTCTGAGGTTTATATGATCCCATGTAATAACACCCGTTCTTGCAAAAAGGGTCGATACTGCGAGAACAACGAAAACCGCTAAAATGATTCTTTTTTTCAAGTCGGCCCCAATACTTTCTGCGCGATTATTTCAAGTATATAATGCGAGTTGTGAGTTCTTTCGAAGGCGTAAAGGCCTTGACAAAGTAGATTCCCGATTCGATTCCCTGGGCTGGTGTCCAGCGAATGCTTTTCACTCCTTCAGAAATCGGAATCATCTCGATAAGGCGGCCGTTTAGATCATATATACTCAGACTTTCAAAGCCAGAACCATTGAGCTGAATCTGCACTTCCGAGTTAAACGGATTTGGGTGGGTTAAAATCTTGTTTATTACCGGTAGTTCAACCTGCTCGTCAATATTAGTGAAATCATAACTTAGAAGCTCTGAGCTTGTAACATCAGAACTTCCACCCATAATGACACCGACAATGTCGTATTCAATTCGTTTTACTAGACCGACATTCTCCGCGAAGTAATTTTCTGAATATATATCTACACCTGAATCGGAGAACATAACACCAGCATCTATTTTCCAAGTCGCTATAGATACTATTTTAAGACAATCTCTGAAACTTCCACCGGGAACATCGACATCCACATAAGCCTCTATTTCAGCATCGACATCTATCTGAACTGTCACAGGAAAACCCATAACTATGAGGCTAGTATCTATTGTAAGCGCTGGCCATACATCGCCGACATCTACGGGATTTTTAAGGAACAAAACCGGGTAGTTCTCTATAGAAATATCGGCCATTTCTATGTACATGTTAAACATATTGTATAAACCATCTTCGCGCACCTGATAATATTGAGTATCCGGAGTATCTACATCGGCGGTAACAAAAAGATAGCTATCATATCCATGAAGAATAGTCGTGCCTGTAATTACAGTTGTAACAGTATCGTAGCCCTCGCCAGAGGAATCCTGATATACCCATTCATATTCGATCTCTAGAGGGAAATATGGCGAGGTATCTATTGCCACCACTGAAATGCACATTACAACTAGAATTAGTCCGATTGAAATTGACCTCATTTGATTCTCCTTTTCACTATAACTTAGAAAAACGGTATTTTGAAACAATACCGATTTATATTATGCAATTCAATAAAATAATTATTACACCGATTCCTTTGATATCTCCCAAAAAAAAATATCGAAGAAAATTATACCTTAATACCAAGCTTTGCGCCAAGATCTTATACCATATATAGTTCTTACATTGACCGGAGAAGCATGAGTTTCAGTGGTATCTACAAGATCCGCAGCGCCAATCGTACCATCTGGAAGCGCAACCATAATTACACCATTTCCAGCAGATATTGCCGATAGTGTATCGATCACCCTAAGATGTAAAATTTCCATATCAGTTTTTACAAAAATAATGGCCATAGCTGAAGAAACAATATTCACTCTAACTGAATCTAACATAAAGCAACCTACTGAATCAGTGACAGTGAGAACATATGTCACAGATTCCGGGGGTTCAGCTACAGGATTTGGAACAAACGGATCTGATAGCCAGGTGGTCGGTGACCATGAATAGTCTAATAATCCATACCCACCGGTTGCTGTAGGAGAGCCTCCTAAAATAACCGATTCACCAGAGAAAATTGTCGTATCTTCTCCAGCATTAGGATAAATAACCGGTGCAATATTCACAAAAACCGAGTCATATGCCGAGCAGTCAATACTATCATTCACGGTGAGTATATATGTGGTTCGCCTCGAAGGCGTAGCTATTGGATTTGCCGCCGAAGGATCAGATAGACCGGTAGTGGGAGACCAAGAATAACTCCAGGAACCAACTGGAGTGATCGAACTATGGAGCATAGTTGATGCACCATAGCAAATAATTGGATCATCAGCATACACCGCTAATATCGGATCCTCTAACAAAGATGGAATCGATATGTGAACAGTATCTCGGACAACATCTCCTTCATCGTGATAAACAACTACCTCATAGCTGCGCACACGTCCATACACACTCGGATCGATACTCACCTGCCAATTAACCTCAGTAAAACCTCCATCATACAGAATTTCGGAAACCGAACTTGGATTTGGATCGCCACCAATATAAGTCAAACCTGAATCGATAGGGTTAAATTGGATAGCCACCGAAGTCGCTGGTCGTGTTCCTTCATTAGTAACTACAACTGTAATTGTAATGGGATTAGGGTAAATATCCGTGCAACCTGGAGTAATAAAAGAAGACGATGGGGAAGCCGATAAGTCGGTGTGCCCGAAACATGAATCATCGACTATACAGCCATAGGCCGAATCGACGAAACCAGAGCCAGACATCTGAATATAGAAACATTCATCTGTGCCGACACAGGCAGAATCAAGAATAACCTTCCAGAAGACATGATAGGAATCACTCGAAGGCACCGGAGATGAACTAACAACCGGATTAGTGGAAAGCAACATAATACAAGAGCTTTCGAGCGGAAATATTTCTGTAGAGATCGTGCAAGCTCCACCTGTAACGTTGGTTACATCTGCAGAAACAGACATAAATGTTCCAATAAGTGCTACAACATCGTCAAATATCACATCCCATGTGGTTGAGAGGTTATACCAATTACCTCCCGAATCCCTTGCAAGATTCTGATAGTTTGTTAAATGAGTAGTGTGAATCGGCGTCGATGGCCAAGGTCGGCTCGATGCAGCAATAAAAACCACCGTTCCAGTGCTAAAAACGAGCGAGCGTGTTCCATCGACCGTTTCATCAGACCAGCTCGAACCATCACCGAGATAATGGTAGCCTTCATTCGTGAACATAATGATTATCCTCAAGGCATCCTCGCGCCATTCGTAAAGACGAACAGCATCACAGATTGCATCGAGAGAAACCTCATTTAGGTCGCTGGAAACCAAACTCCCCCCGGTAACATCCAGTTGAGCAATGAAAACCGAATCATCCGCCGTCATCTGATTGCCCGGTGTATATGGATCGAAATCCCATACATTAGTGGAATCATCGAATGGGACTCCCCCAAGCCGATAATCGTAGCCTCTAGATTCCAGCTCAGTTATGAAATAACTCATTTCATCGTGAAGATCGTCGATATAGGGGTCCATAGATCTACTAGAATCCATGCAGAAGACTATATCTACAGCAGCAGTGTCAAGTCTGCATTGCAGATCGGCAGTGAACTCATAAGGCGACATCATTTCGAATATCCGGGCGACGCCACTTTGATTGAGCTTCATCCCATCGAGGCGGAAGGCTTGCTGTGCATTCCCTGAAATAGCGATTAAAACAATAATCGCCAATGATGATATTTTAAAATACTTCTTCAGTTTTTCTATTATTTAAAGGTCTATTCTCATCCAAATCTGACCAACAACTGGACTGGGAGGATTATCGGTTCTATTTTCGAGAACCATATTAATCGTCTGATTCTGACGCATATCCAATGTGTCGCTAATCCCCACGGTGCCGTTTATATCGAGCATCCTCGACATCGAATTAGTGTTGAAACCGATACGGTTTGTTGTCGCATTCATAAAAATCATATTATCTGTCGTGCCATCGACACGGAAATTCGATGCAGCGTTGTTATAATTAAAGTGAAAATGCGCATCGACAATATGAAAGGTCTCTACAGAACCTGATACATCGGTTATACTCGTTGGATTACCACCGATACCACCTCTAAAACCAAAACTTCGAGACCCTATTTTAAGGAAATTCCCTCCTGGAATGACAGCTCTTTCGCCGGCGACAGTATTCTGCCTTCCGCCACCCACTGTGGCATAATCGTATAGCGCTTGGTTTCTATCTCCGCCAGAGATTGTGGACCATGAACCACTAGCAGCATTTTGGAAACCACCCCCAATAAACGCATTCTGATCACTTGCGGAGTTACTGTAACCCCCAGCGATTGTCGCCCAAAGACCGGAAGCGTTATTATCATTGCCTCCTCCCACAACTGAATATTTGCCACCTGCCTCATTCCAGCTTCCACCACTAACAACTGAAGCCGAATCGCCGGCGGTATTGAGAAACCCCCCAGAAACCACAGCACCCGGACCATGCGCATCGTTCTCCGAGCCGCCAGATACAGTAGTCCAAAGATTATCGGCGCTATTATTAATTCCACCACCGATAGTGCAATATTTATAATTTGAACCGGAAGTCCCTGTAACGGAATTAACACCTAAATTAACATGCGTCGAATCAGCATTACCATAAAGAGTATTACCAAACCTAGATAAACCCCATGGTCCACCTGCTATCATTGTTGTATCACCACCGTCAGAAGAAATGAAAGTCCAATCGTTATCCGAAGCAAGATCACCTGTATAATCGATAGTTAAATCAAAAATATCCTCGGTAACGCTTATATCATGGCCACCTATTATGTTCACCGAACCGGTGATACCGTTAACATCATTTACAATATCGGGTATCTCCGGAGCAAGAAAATTAAGCATAATATTGGGACGAAAATCCGCTGTTGACGTCATCGGAAAAGTAGCATCAGATGGATTATACCGAGCATTTACAGAGGTTGTCGTTTTTCCGACCCAAGCCGAGAATATACCCGCTGTTGAATTTTTACGCATTGTGACGAGTATATTATTGCCAGCATATACAAAGCCATGAGGAAACTCGAGTTCGACTGTGCTATCTGGATTTATTGTGAGTGTTGCACTAGATATTATGGGATCACCGGCAGGGAAAATCGAACCGGCGGAAAGATCGCTAATAATAACATTGTCGAACCAAATATCTATATCGGAAATAGAACCAGAAATCGATGTCGATATTAATATTGCACCATACATCCTACCACCTGTGCAACCGACCTCATCCGATAGAATAAGAAATTGTCCTATCGAAGGCGTGAAGGTCTGAAGATTGACCGGAATAAACTGGTTATTCCCTGTTCCATCGGTAAGATCGACAAGAAGTGGACAATCTCCTGGCGCGAGCGTGAGTTCCACCACAATATTCGACCCCACTGCCTCCACAGTAATTCCACCTTCACCGACAATATCCAGATCGCCAGTTAATGTATTTAAACTACTAACGCCTCCAACGCTCCCAAGGCGGATACTGTCTTTGACCTCCTCGTTAATCTTGGCCCAGCTAACACCACCGTTTTTGATCTGAAGCGTATCGGTAACTATTTCTATACCATCGCGAACATTGACATTAAGCGTATCTCCTGCTACAACAGATAATCCCTCACCAGCCGGAATACCAATAATATCTGTCCATGCTACAGCGCCAGCACTATCGGCAAATAGAGTATGACCCACCGAATCGATATAACCGATTGAATCGACATACGTGATATGATCGATGTAAGCTATAGAATCGATATAATGGATGCTATCGATATATTCCGTGCCAATTGCAGAACCCGCCGAGATAGCATAAGGCACCGAGTAAAGAGCTACCCTGGGCGTCATAACATCTCCATCGACTGTAACCTGTAAAAAGTATTGCTCATCGAATTGCAAAGAATCGGGGAATGCAGTTACTGAACCAAGATGAACATCAAAAAGCCCTTTGAGAATCTGAACAGCTCTTTGAGTTTCTGTCCAAAGGTGACTACCACCAATAGACGATGGGTATAGCGCAAACGCTATATCCAGTGTGTCGGTAATACCTATCCCCGAAACATCGGCGAGCTTACCCTGATAGTTGATTATTCGAGGAATAGCCGCTAAAACTGGAAAAATCAGTAAAACGATGCATAGAATAATAAAGAATGTTCTTTTCATATTAACTCCGCAAGTTTATGGGATACATTATCAACTTCATTAATTTTAATTTTATGGCAAATAAATCTGCGCTAATAATAATACTTCAATACATCGTTGATGATTTGGATTTTCACATGAAATCGGCGCAACGAAATCAAACCAAAGCATTGTAGTACTTCCCGGTTCACCTTCAGGAGGCAAGAAATACCCTCCAGGGCCAAAGATCACTGACGTAGCCCACACCGGAGAATCTTTAATATAATCGTGTATTCTCGTCCAGGATACAGGAGGTGTAGATAAATCAGTAAACTGCGCATACAATGAGAATTTATTACTCCCCGGATTATATGCCGGTCTCCAGTCAGGGTCTTCAACCCACCCAGCAGTGATATCCAGAATATTCTGAACCTCAAGCCCAAGCTCAATGGGAACATTTGAATAGCTATAAATTTTAATTGAATCTGTATTCAACATGGCCTTCTCTTCTGCCCAATCCAATGTTCCAGGAATAACCCAATATACACTGTCATTCGGGAATATACCCCTTTGAGCTATCTCCAGATTAATTTGAATCCTTGTTGGGATATAGTGAGCAAAGAAGGTATCTGGGATAGTCACCTCTGGAACTGTTAGACTTGTATCGGTCGGGAAACCCGGAATACCCCAATAATCGAAGATATATACCGAATCAGAGAAGACGTCATAGTTACTTACTTCAAGGAGAAGCGAAGTTCCCCATTCATGCCAAAAATCGACTATGGCGACTCCAGGATACAACTCTCCATCTACTTTAATTGCTCCATGAGTTTCGCGAGGAACCTTTTCAACCCTACATAAAGATTTCTTTGTGTAAATAGCTGCGAGTGAATCGAAACCAACTATAGGACCACAGAGCCTTGTTGGCGTTGTAACACCATCATTCCATCTAAAAAATTCATATTTCAAGAAAGCAGTTGAATCTGAAAGGGTATGCTCAACTCTATGTGTGCTACCCTCATCCCACCAGAATTCCTGACGAACAACATCGACACCAGTATAGGTATCTGTATCGACGACAAGTCTCCCAATATGGTTTTCTTGAGGATGTTTTTCGATAATAACATGCCATCTTTTGTTGTAATCTACATATAACGTAGTATCAGATTCGGGTATGAACACTCTCGTTTCGGAAATAGATGAATCTACCCGCCATCTGAGGAAATCGAACATAACTTCGTAATTAAAATCTAGGATTGAAACCTGAATAGTATATTCAAAGCCTCGCACAAGATACCCAGCATAAGATTCACCATAAGTTGTATCGTCGTCAACCCTGATCCAACCAAGAGAATCACCAATAGGAGATTTAATAATCTCAACCCAAACAGCTTCACGGAACTCGGCAACCAGATTGTAAGAGCTGTCTATTAAGATAAAAGTAGAATCTGAATTAATATCATCTATTAAAGCACCATACCCAGAATCGTGCCATTGAACGAATACATACGGGTCTTCTTCATCCATAACAACAGAATCTGTAACTAAAACAGCAGAATCACCAGAATTATACCAACCCTCTACACCTAAGTTAATTGGATTTACGCTATCGGGAAGCCCTGTATGAGCCAACTCGATATAGTATTGATCATCATAAATCCAAGAAATGCTACCAGAATGAGTCATATCAAATTCAACGAGGTTGCCAATGCCCGAATCGGGAACAACAATTCCATCGCCAGTCCAACCCCTACATGAATGCCTGAAGGCCGGATGAATCCATAATGTATCGATATTAGATGCAACAATATGTCTTCCAACCGGGTGATATGTAGTGCCTATTGGAGGTATTGGTGACGAGTATGATGGCGCCGAAACCCTAAGAGTCACGACATCATTTGACCAAAGCCATTCTATTCCTGAAGCCATGGTTAAGGTAATATCACAATACCCAGAATAACCAAACATAGGAACGCTTCCGAAACCGTTATATCCTACACAATACCATCCAAATGCTGGACTTGTAACATAAGCAGTAAAACATGAAAGAGGTTCATACCAATGAACACCCTCTGGTGGATTAGGAGAATCGTGACCACCGGGATTTATAACAACAAAAGGAATAAGGTCTTCCCCATCCCAATTCCACGTGAGCGTGCTGAACATATTAAGTGTGAAACCCACAGTAGTTCCAGCCCCGGAAAGCGGGGTGCTACCAGTGCCCGACCAACCACTACACCAATGTGAACCATCGGTGGGTGTAACATACGCGATTATATCGGTTCCGTGAGGATACATATGTCTGCCTCGGGTTGGAAGCGGTTCCCCAAAACGACTAAATATCCATACCGTATCCACTGGACCAGAAGGATAATAAATCCAATGCCAATCGATTTCCGTCGGTGCGTTAAGCGTGAAATGAACGCTGTCGGCACTTGTTGAGGGTATTGCGCCAAAGGCTGTATACCCGGTGCACCACCAACCACTATCCGGATTATTTGCGACATAGGCCTCTATGTCAGAATCGACCGGATACCAGTGGGTTCCAATAAAGGGTACAGGCGGCCCATGAACCGAAGGTGAACTCGAAATAACTAAAGACAATTCCAAAGTGCCGTCCCATTGCCAAACAAGCCAACCGTTATCATCCATAACAAAGTTCACAACATTCTCTGAACCGGATATCGGCGCAACCGATCCATCGCCCAAAAAACCGGTGCAATAATGCCATTCGCCTTCCTCGAAGGTGCTGTCCTCGACGCTACACCAAACAGAAGTTCCCCTTGGGACAACATAAATCCCTATTGGATGTGGGTGACCGTATCTACTATATACCCTTAAAGTGCAAAGATCGTCGCTGGTTGGAACCCAGACCCATTCGATGCTCGAACAATCATATACTTCGAACCAAAATTCGTCCCCACCCCCCGATAGAGCAGAACCGGTTCCGAGATAACCAACAAGCATATGCGAGAATATGCCATATGTATCAATTAAGCCTATGGCAGTATCTCCCTCGACATACCAATAATAACCCACATCTGGGATAGGATCACCGATACCTGTCGGGTTGCTTATCTGAACCCTGAACTGGTGCTCGAATATTGCTGTAAAGGTAGAATCTGAGTAAACAGTAATGGTTCGGAATGTGTCCGTTGAACCATCAGACCATCTCTGGAAAATATATTTTTCGCACTCAGATATATCGACTTGCCTATTAACCGCTATCTGGTGAGTAGAACCATCGAACCAGTTTGTGTAATACGGGCTTTCGTATCTCGTTCCATCGACATAGACAGAGTCCCCAAAATTCGTTTCGATAGCAACTAAATAACCTGAGGCTGAGTAATTTATAGAATCGATAAAGAAAGATTCTATATCATGAAAACGAACTGAATCATCGACCTCAGCTCTACGAGCTGGGGAACCTGTTGTCCATTCGGAAAATTCTATTGTCGATGAATAATCCGCCCACTGGCTCCAAGTATCATACTGATCCGATTCAAGGTGCGGAGAACCGAAATGCTCGTGCTGAATCGTAGAAACAGTGTGTGAAATATCTGTTCCAAAAAGATGAATGATAGGTTTCAGTTGATGCCAAAATTCAATTTCATATTCGTCCGGCACACCAGTAATTACAAAAGCAGTGTCATCGAGATCGGGGACAGCCCAGCGCTCCTCTGCATCGGAATCAGACGTGATCCTCGATATATCAACTTCCTCACCCGGAACACACCAAATCTCGACACATTCGCCTTCCCATATCTCTACTTCAATCGGCACCCCTTCAGAAGGATAATATTCGATAGTTGCGAAGTTATATTCGTCAGTGAGCAATCCCGGTGAAGGTGTATGAATACAGAATTGAACAGCATAATTCACTATCATAGAATCCTGTTCGGTCCAAGGAGAGACATTTCTAACTCTATCACGGGCGCGGAGTCGGAAATAATAGGCCTGTCCTTCGACAACATCGACTGGAACTGACGGTCCAAAATCAGCAGTGCTTAAGGTTGTTGCCATCATCCAATCTGTCCAGGATCCCCCACTCCCAACCTTATACTGAATATCATAGTTCCAAATACCCCAACCCTCACCATCGTGCGAAGTCGAATCCATGCCAGTCCAAGTTAATACAAAGGATGTATCCGACGCATAATGAACAGCTATATTGAACCAACTAAACGGATACCAATAATCTCGATCGATCTTTCGGTAACCGGGATAAAGCGAATAGGTTGTGCCAACAAGTGGATTTTTGGAAATCGGGGTCGGTTGACCTATAGAAGAAGTTAAGCTATACCTTGCCGAAGTCACACTAAAATTTTCGTTGCCAGCGGCATTGATAACATCGGAAAGAATTGTAGTCTGGGCAATTGTGTTGAAACAAAAAAATAAAAGCAGTATTAGGATATAAGAAAACCGAAGGTCATTTCTCGGCTGAGGCATATACTTTTTCCTTCCGGTTGAGTCACTACTAGTTTAGTTCCTTGGCGAATAATGCCGAAACTTATTTTATACAACCGAGTTATATAAATAGCTCTTTCTATTCGATTCTGACCATTTATCCAACAAACCGGTCGTTTCAAGACTTACAGGGCTCCCCAGCCAAAATTAGATAAGTTATTTTACCTTATCTAAAGAATTATAAACATGATTTTTTAAAAATCACTAAAAATAATCTGCTTTTTAAACTTCGAATAAAAAAATAATCTCGCTGGAATTTGGTATCATATTAAACTGAGCTAATCAGTCCTTTACTTCTCCCACTCCTCCATCGCAAGTAATAACATAGAATTTCACATTCTTAATCTCACAACAAAAATTAAGAACCGGTAATTTGATAATAAACTTAATGTTTCTTGCATTCTTGTTGAGTAGAATGATATTGATTTATTGAATATAAGGTTTATTATTTTACATAATCTGGAGGTAAAATGAAATATGGTATAGTATTAATCGTTCTTTTTCCACTTATTATATTTGCGCTCGATGAAGCTCCCGGGTGGCCAAAAATACTTCCCGCGCCAGATGCTACATTTTCTGGTTCTCCGCTTCTAATCGATTTGGATTGCGACGATATAAAAGAAGTAGCCATCGCCGGCCCCGATGACTCCCTTAGGGTGTTCTCTATAAACGGGACTTATTTCTCTGGATTTCCAGTGGCCTTATCCGGCAATGTCTTGACGCACATCGCTATCGGACCTGTCACTGGCACGTGGTTTCAGTTTGTGTTCATTACCGATGAAGGTTCTGTCCACGTTATTGAGCGTAACGGAACAGAAGTCTCCCCCTTTCCTGTAGACCTTGGGTCTTCTCCCGGCCCTGCAGGGATTGCTCTTTGGGATTTCGATAACGATGGGTTCTGCGAAATAGTAGCCCATGTCGATGAATCTCTTCACGTTCTCGGTTCAGATGGTGCAAACATATCCGGATTCCCTGTTTCTGTTGAATCCGAGTTTGGACCAGCAGCATCACCAGCCATAGGCGACCTCGATGGCAACGGCTCAGCGGAAATCATTGTTGTTGGCTATAATAAACTCTATGCCTATGAGGCCGATGGAACTATCCTACCGCTTTTCCCCATCGAATTAGGAGATACATCTGCCTTTAGTTACAGCTCTCCGGTTCTTGTCGATTTAGATAACAATGACACGCTCGAGATATGTTGCGGTTACCATTCATTCACCGGCACGAACCGAGGTTACATTGGAGCATGGAATATCGAAGCTGGCGAAATTGATAGCTGGCCTCTACTTCTAGGAGGCTACGGTAGTTGGATTTATGGCTCTTTAGCCTGCGGTGATCTGGATGGTGATAGACTTCCTGAAATAATAGCTACATCTCATAATGGTAAAGGTTATGTCCTTAACGGCGATGCTAGCTCTCCCGATCCCTGGAGTATGAGTCTTGGAATAGGTGCGCTCGAATCCAGCCCTTTGGTTTGCGATTTCGATAATGACGGCGGCCCCGATATCCTCTTTTTGGGAAATGATACACTTGGCACAATCACTGCATTCACAGCCGTAGGTGCTTTAATAGATTCTTTTCCCATCGAGGTCGGAAGTCCCTGGAAAATGGCGACTCCATCCATTGACAACATGGATAGCGATATCAACCTAGAAATATGCGCCCTGGATTCCGATGGTTATCTACACCTTTATAAATACCCATTCTCAGGCACAAAATATGCGCGCCCATGGATAATGGGTCGTCATGACCCACTTCGCACGGGCTGGCACCACCCTAAACCACCTGCAAACATCGAGGCATATTACCACGGCGACAGCGTGCTTGTATCCTGGGGAAAAAGGGAAACATGGGATTTCTTCGAGTATCATCTTTATTCAACAGCAGATTCCGTCGATTCGAGCGGTGCTTTTTCTCTCGGTGAGTTCTCAGATACTTTCGCTGTGGTGGAATTCGACAGTGTGTTTAAATACTATTTCGTCACTGCCGCAACACGCTTCACCGAAAGCGAAAAATCGGTCATCACCGACATAGACTCGCTTACAGGAATTATAGAAAGGAATCCATCTTCTTTCGCTTTGAAAGCTTACCCAAATCCATTCAATTCCACCTGTATAATAGAAACCGATAATCCTATCAGAATATTTGACATCAATGGTAAAATGGTAGCAAATCTGTCCACCGAAAGCAACTCATCAATAACCTGGAACGCTACAGATAACAGTGGAAACGAGCTACCATCCGGTATATATCACATAAAAACCATTAATGGGTCGCGGTCGAAAAGGGTAGTTTTAATTAGATAAACTGTTAGAATCACAAGCGTTATTTACCATTAGAGATTTACCCCATGGTATTACAGACCTCAATTACCGTCGGAGTTTTTTATCGCATACCGTTGCAGGTTCGTCAATTACCGTCGGAGTCCTTAAGACGCAAATTCCAGCCACATGTTATAGAACAATAACTTACGGCGTTTGCCGTTTTCCCCGTCATTGCGAGCGACCGCAGGGCGCGTGGCAATCTTTTAAATATCATTTGTTTTCCATAATGTCATTCCCGTGAAAACGGGAATGACAGAGAACCTAATGAGATTGCCGCGTCGGGTTGCCAGATGGTTTCGGCCCTCATCCGGCCTTCGGCCACCT